>NZ_SZWV01000056.1:36817-46085 GCF_005280945.1 Citrobacter sp. wls718 | reverse complement strand
CCGACCAAATTTAAAGCCCTGCTCTATGAGCAGGGCTTTTTGCATCTGAAGCCGAGAGGATTTGTAGGCCTGATAAGCGCAGCGCCATCAGGCAATTAAAGCGCGTGGGAGTCTGCATCGCCGGATGGCGGCTCAGGCGCCTTATCCGGCCTACGGGCTGCTTCCCTGTTTCATCTTCATTTCGCCTGCAAAAATTGTGTACCACTTCCCACTGTCTGTTAACGATTCTGTGACATATTCCATTGTCTTTTTTTATATTTGCTTGAATCTTTTTTTGCGTTACTTATGGCTGAACCTAGCATTTTCCGCTGTGCGCTTTAACGTTCATGGTATTAATCGCTCAGATATGCAGCATTCATTAAGAAATTTTTCACATTTTGCATAAATGTTAATCACTAAACGTTGCTAAATATGAAGATATTTATTCTGGTATAGGCCGCGTAGCACAAATTTCCCTGCTGAAAATGCCCCTCTGCACTTTTTTTAATCTTTGTTTGCGAATTCTCACCGTTGGCGTAAATCACGGTTACCTGTATTGACGTTTTCACATTCTGTTGACAGATTGTAGGGCATGAGGGGCATTTCATGGAGAATCCGCACTGCAACTCAGTCGCTTATGTGAACGGAATCCCCATCCTCTTAACGCCGACCCGGCCGGGTAAAAAACAAAAAAGGCCAGGCGGTGCAAACCCACTGCAAAGGGTAAAACAACAAACATCACATTTGGAGCAGAAGAATGAGTATTTCCTTGAAGAAGTCAGGGATGCTGAAGCTTGGTCTGAGCCTGGTGGCTATGACCGTCGCAGCAAGCGTACAGGCTAAAACTCTGGTTTATTGTTCAGAAGGATCTCCTGAAGGCTTTAACCCACAGCTTTTCACTTCTGGCACAACCTATGATGCCAGCTCAGTACCGATCTATAACCGCCTGGTTGAGTTCAAAACCGGTACGACTGAAGTGATCCCGGGCTTGGCTGAGAAGTGGGAAATCAGCGAAGACGGTAAAACCTATACCTTCCACCTGCGTCAGGGCGTGAAGTGGCAGGACAATAAAGAATTTAAACCGACGCGTACCTTCAACGCTGATGACGTGGTGTTCTCCTTTGACCGCCAGAAAAACGCCCAGAACCCGTACCATAAAGTCTCTGGTGGCAGCTATGAGTACTTCGAAGGGATGGGCTTGCCGGATCTGATCAGTGAAGTGAAGAAAGTCGACGATAACACTGTCCAGTTCGTACTGACCCGCCCGGAAGCACCGTTCCTGGCAGATCTGGCGATGGACTTCGCGTCTATTCTTTCCAAAGAATATGCCGACAACATGCTGAAAGCCGGCTCCCCGGAGAAAGTGGATCTGAACCCAATCGGTACCGGTCCGTTCCAGATGCAGCAGTACCAGAAAGACTCGCGCATTCTGTATAAAGCGTTCGAAGGTTACTGGGGCACCAAGCCGAAGATCGATCGTCTGGTCTTCTCCATCACCCCTGACGCATCCGTGCGTTACGCCAAGCTGCAGAAGAATGAGTGCCAGGTGATGCCGTACCCGAACCCGGCTGACATCGCGCGCATGAAGCAGGATAAAAACCTCAACCTGCTGGAGCAGGCGGGCCTGAACGTGGGTTATCTGTCTTTCAACACCGAGAAAAAACCGTTTGATGACGTGAAAGTGCGTCAGGCGCTGACCTACGCGGTGAACAAAGAAGCGATCATCAAAGCGGTATATCAGGGCGCAGGCGTTGCAGCCAAGAACCTGATCCCGCCAACCATGTGGGGCTATAACGACGACGTTAAAGACTACAGCTACGATCCGGAAAAAGCCAAAGCGCTGCTGAAAGAAGCGGGCCAGGACAAAGGCTTCACCGTTGAACTGTGGGCGATGCCGGTACAGCGTCCGTACAACCCGAACGCACGCCGTATGGCTGAAATGATCCAGGCGGACTGGGCGAAAATTGGCGTCCAGGCCAAAATCGTCACCTACGAGTGGGGCGAGTACCTCAAGCGTGCCAAGTCTGGTGAGCACCAGGCGGTGATGATGGGCTGGACCGGGGACAATGGGGATCCGGATAACTTCTTCGCCACCCTGTTCAGCTGTGCGGCAGCGAAAGACGGCTCCAACTACTCTCGCTGGTGCTACAAGCCGTTTGAAGATCTGATTCAACCGGCCCGCGCGACCGACGACCACAACAAGCGTGTTGAACTCTACAAACAAGCTCAGGTAGTGATGCATGACCAGGCGCCTGCGCTGATCATTGCTCACTCCACCGTGTATGAGCCCGTGCGTAAGGAAGTCAAAGGCTATGTGGTTGATCCATTAGGCAAACACCACTTCGAAAACGTCTCTATCGAATAACTAAAACTCAGGGGTGTTCATGCACCCCATGCCTGGCGGCGCTACGCTTGCGCAGGCCTACGAGAGTAGGCCGGATAAGCGTAGCGCCATCCGGCGTAGTGCTTTACCCACAGTTGTTTATGCGTGGGATAAGATTTGTGAGCAATACAGATTCACGGTTCCAGGCCGTGCGTCATTAGAGAGAATCCGGGTTATGTTGCAGTTCATTCTCCGACGTTTGGGACTCGTCATCCCTACGTTTATCGGTATCACTCTTCTCACCTTTGCCTTCGTCCATATGATCCCCGGCGATCCGGTAATGATCATGGCGGGTGAGCGTGGGATCTCCCCTGAGCGTCATGCTCAACTGCTGGCTGAACTCGGTCTGGATAAACCGATGTGGCAGCAGTACCTCCATTACATTTGGGGGGTTATGCATGGTGACTTAGGCATTTCGTTAAAAAGCCGCTTGCCGGTGTGGGAAGAGTTCGTGCCGCGCTTTAAAGCGACGCTGGAACTCGGTGTCTGCGCCATGATGTTTGCCACCGCGGTAGGGATTCCCGTTGGCGTACTCGCCGCGGTTAAGCGTGGTTCTATTTTCGATCACACCGCTGTGGGTCTGGCACTGACCGGTTACTCCATGCCTATCTTTTGGTGGGGCATGATGCTGATCATGCTGGTTTCCGTGCAGTGGAACCTGACGCCGGTTTCCGGGCGGGTGAGCGACATGGTGTTCCTTGATGACTCCAACCCGCTGACCGGGTTTATGCTGATCGACACCGCTATCTGGGGTGAAGAGGGTAACTTCATTGATGCCGTGGCGCATATGATCCTGCCCGCGATGGTGCTGGGCACCATTCCTCTGGCCGTTATCGTGCGTATGACCCGTTCGTCAATGCTGGAAGTGCTGGGCGAAGATTACATTCGTACCGCGCGCGCCAAGGGGCTGACGCGGATGCGCGTGATCGTCATTCATGCTCTGCGCAACGCCATGCTGCCCGTGGTGACCGTTATCGGTCTGCAGGTCGGTACGCTGCTGGCTGGGGCTATTCTGACCGAAACCATTTTCTCGTGGCCGGGTCTGGGGCGCTGGCTGATTGATGCGCTGCAACGCCGTGATTATCCGGTAGTGCAGGGCGGTGTATTACTGGTAGCGACGATGATTATTCTCGTCAACCTGCTGGTAGACCTGCTGTACGGCGTGGTGAACCCGCGTATTCGGCATAAGAAGTAAGGGGCCATCATGTCACAGGTTACTGAAAATAAAGTTATTGCTGCACCGGTGCCGATGACCCCGTTGCAGGAGTTCTGGCACTATTTTAAACGCAACAAAGGTGCGGTCGTTGGCCTCGTTTATGTGGTCATCGTGCTGTTTATTGCAATTTTCGCCAACTGGATTGCGCCCTATAACCCGGCGGAACAATTTCGCGATACGCTGCTGGCACCTCCTGCGTGGCAGGAAGGCGGCTCGTGGGCGCATCTGTTTGGTACTGACGACGTAGGGCGCGATGTGCTGTCGCGCTTGATGTACGGTGCACGCCTGTCGCTGCTGGTCGGCTGTCTGGTGGTGGTGCTCTCGCTGCTGATGGGCGTGATTCTCGGGCTGGTGGCCGGTTATTTCGGCGGCATCGTTGATAACGTCATCATGCGAGTGGTCGATATCATGCTGGCACTGCCGAGCCTGCTACTGGCCTTGGTGCTGGTGGCGGTATTTGGCCCATCGATAGGTAATGCGGCGCTGGCACTGACGTTCGTGGCGCTGCCGCACTATGTGCGTCTGACACGTGCCGCCGTGCTGGTGGAAGTGAACCGCGACTACGTCACCGCCTCTCGCGTGGCGGGTGCCGGTGCGATGCGCCAGATGTTTGTCAATATTCTTCCTAACTGTCTTGCGCCGCTGATTGTTCAGGCGTCGCTCGGCTTCTCTAACGCCATTCTCGATATGGCCGCGCTTGGCTTCCTGGGCATGGGCGCGCAGCCGCCAACACCGGAATGGGGCACTATGCTCTCCGACGTGTTGCAGTTCGCGCAAAGTGCCTGGTGGGTCGTGACCTTCCCGGGTCTGGCGATCCTGCTGACGGTGCTGGCATTTAACCTGATGGGTGACGGTCTGCGTGACGCGCTCGATCCCAAACTGAAGCAGTAAGAGGTTCGAGATGGCGTTATTAAATGTAGACAAATTATCTGTACATTTCGGCGACGTTGGCGCCGAATTCCGTGCCGTAGACCGCATCAGCTACAGTGTGAACCAGGGCGAAGTGGTGGGGATTGTCGGGGAATCCGGCTCCGGTAAGTCCGTCAGTTCACTGGCGATTATGGGGCTGATTGACTACCCCGGCCGCGTGATGGCGGAAAGCCTTGAGTTTAACGGCCGCGACCTGAAACGCATCTCTGAAAAAGAGCGTCGCCAGCTGGTGGGTGCTGAAGTGGCGATGATTTTCCAGGACCCAATGACCAGCCTCAACCCGTGCTACACCGTCGGCTACCAGATTATGGAAGCCATTAAGGTGCATCAGGGTGGCAACAAGAAAACCCGTATTCAGCGGGCGATTGACCTGCTGACGCTGGTGGGCATTCCTGACCCGGCTTCACGTCTTGATGTGTATCCGCACCAGTTGTCTGGAGGTATGAGTCAGCGCGTGATGATCGCCATGGCGATTGCCTGTCGTCCGAAACTGCTGATTGCCGATGAACCGACAATCGCGCTGGACGTGACTATTCAGGCGCAGATCATCGAACTGCTGCTGGAGCTTCAGCAGAAAGAAAATATGGCGCTGGTATTGATTACTCATGACCTGGCGTTGGTGGCAGAAGCGGCACACAAAATCATCGTTATGTATGCCGGTCAGGTGGTGGAAACCGGGGCTGCACACGATATTTTCCGCGCGCCCCGCCATCCGTATACCCAGGCATTGCTGCGTGCGTTGCCGGAGTTTGCGCAGGATAAAGCGCGTCTGGCCTCGTTGCCGGGCGTGGTGCCGGGTAAATACGACCGCCCGAACGGTTGTCTGTTGAACCCGCGCTGTCCGTATGCCACGGACAAATGCCGTAGCGTAGAGCCGGAGCTGAACATACTGGGCGAAGGTCGCCAGTCGAAATGCCACTACCCACTCGATGATGCCGGGAGGCCCACACTATGAGTACGCACGAGGCCACCTCGCAACAGCCATTGTTGCAGGCAATTGACCTGAAAAAACACTATCCGGTGAAGAAGGGGATGTTCGCCCCGGAGCGCCTGGTTAAAGCGCTGGACGGCGTGTCATTTACCTTAGAGCGTGGCAAAACGCTGGCGGTGGTTGGCGAGTCGGGCTGCGGGAAATCAACGCTGGGTCGCCTGCTGACGATGATTGAAGTTCCGACCGGCGGAGAGCTGTATTACCAGGGGCAGGATCTGCTCAAGCATGACCCTCAGGCGCAGAAGCTGCGTCGGCAGAAAATCCAGATTGTGTTCCAGAACCCGTATGGCTCGCTGAACCCGCGTAAGAAAGTGGGGCAGATTCTGGAGGAGCCGCTGCAGATCAACTCCTCGCTCAGCAAAGAGCAGCGTCGTGAAAAAGCGCTGGAGATGATGGCGAAAGTGGGTCTGAAAACCGAGCACTACGACCGCTATCCGCACATGTTCTCCGGTGGTCAGCGTCAGCGTATTGCCATCGCCCGCGGTCTGATGCTTGACCCGGACGTGGTGATTGCCGACGAACCGGTCTCCGCGCTGGACGTTTCCGTGCGTGCGCAGGTGCTGAACCTGATGATGGATCTGCAGCAGGATCTGGGGCTGTCCTATGTCTTTATCTCCCACGACCTGTCGGTAGTGGAACATATTGCCGATGAAGTGATGGTGATGTATTTAGGTCGCTGCGTGGAGAAAGGGACCAAAGATCAGATCTTCAACAATCCGCGCCATCCGTACACCCAGGCGCTGCTCTCTGCGACGCCGCGTCTGAACCCGGACGACCGTCGTGAGCGCATCAAGCTGACCGGCGAGCTGCCAAGCCCGCTGAATCCACCGCCGGGCTGCGCGTTCAACGCCCGCTGCCGCCGTCGTTTTGGTCCTTGTACCCAGCTACAGCCGCAGCTTAAAGATTACGGCGGTCAGCTGGTGGCGTGCTTTGCCGTAGACCAGGATGAGAATCCGCAGCAATAAGCGTGGGTTATGACCCAATAACCGGAGCCTTGTGCTCCGGTTTTTTTATATTTCGTTTTTACTTCCACAATGTGAGTCCATTGGCAGAACATTATTCCACAGCGTCTAGAATGTAGTCAGATTCTTGAGCGTCACCGAAATATCTACTTCGCAGTTGCTAACTACCTGGAGCAAATGTGGTCACGATACGCTGGGATATTAAAACAATTGATCGCCTGTCTATGGTTGAGGATGTCCTGAAGGAGTTTTCCTGCTGTGATATTAATATCATCTCAATGAAGGTGACGGCAGGCCGGATCCTGATTAAATCCTGGTGTCGTCAGTTGCAGGATATTTCCTGCGTGCAATCCAGCTTAAGTCAGCGTGCCGATATTATTAACGTTGCTTACTTTTGCGAAGAGATAAGCGAACTGTCGATGCCCGAAGTGGAACGCCCACGCTATTTTTCAGACATTATTTGCAGCAGCCAGAGCATGCAGGCACTGATCGAAAAAGCGATCAGAATTGCGGACAGCAAATATACCGTCCTGATCCGCGGTGAAACCGGCACCGGTAAAGAGCTGCTGGCCCGAGCGATTCATAACTCTGGCCAGCGCAGCTTTTATCCATTTATTCCGGTTAACTGCTCTGCATTACCCGAGTCGCTGATGGAGAGTGAATTCTTCGGATACGAAAAAGGCGCCTTCAGCGGTGCGGACGGTAAAGGCAAAAAAGGGCTGTTTGAAATGGCGGATAAAGGCACCCTTTTCCTGGATGAATTTGGTGAGATGCCGCTGAATTTACAGGCCAAATTACTGCGAGTACTGCAAGATGGCGGGGTCCGCCGCGTGGGCGGGGCGCAGATTATTCCGGTTAACGTGCGTATTATTGTGGCGACCAACGCCAATCTGGAAGAGATGGTCGAACAACGCCTGTTGCGCGCCGACCTGTATTATCGAATTAACGTCCTCTCCCTGACTATTCCTCCGTTGCGGGAACGCCCGCAGGATCTCAGCCTGCTGATCCGCCATTTTGTGCAGAAATACGCGAAAGAATTTCAGCGCCGGTTAATTTTGGATAAAGGCTGCTTTGATGCGATGCATCATCATGGTTGGCCGGGGAACGTGCGCGAACTGGAAAACACCATTATTCGTCTGATGTTGATGGCAGAATCTGATGTGATTACCCGAGAGGATTTGGGTATCGCGAGTATAACCTCAGTTAATCAGGCCCGCGGTGGACAGCCTTTTAAACAGCAGGTTCAATGCGCTGAGCGTCAGTTGATAGAGCAGATGATGGATGAGAATGTTTCATCGCGGCATATTGCCAAAGCGCTGGGGGTGTCGCATACCACGGTACTGAATAAAATCCGTAGCTATCAGCTGGAGAGCGTGGAGTAAGCGCCGTCAGGGTTGACGGCGCTGTCATCGGGGTATTTAATTTGTTATTCAATCAGCTTCAACAGCGGTGACAGGCACAGCAACATTCCGTACAGCAGGATAAGCCAGGTTTTTACCCCGCGCAGTTTTTCCAGCTGTGTGACTTTATAAATCAGGAAGAACGGAATAATGCACGAGACGATACCGTAAAGCGGGCTACCCAACTGGAAGAACACCAGTACTGATACGCGGAACGACACCCAAATCACCAGCGTGGTGACGATAAAGGCGCAAATCCCCAGCGTCAGAACCAATGGATTAATTTTCTCAACGTCGATAACACGACCCAGTACGTTAAGAATAATACCCTTCATAGCCTCGTGGAATCCCAGATAAATACCGAAGAATGCTGTCAGTACGGCAAAAATATTCAACACCGTGGAGGTGATGTGAATAATTTGTCCTGGGATAACTTGAGCCGCCAGCGCCAGTGCGGAAATATTTTGTTCGAAGGCTGAGACCGCTTCTTCATGGCTAATAGAGAAGGTAAAGGAAAATGAGAAGAACAGAATGACTGCAATCAACGTAATATAACTGATGCGGTGGGTACGAATGACCATGCGCGTAGCCAACACCCGGTCTGACACCCGTTTGCGGTAGGCGATATTCATGGGGTTCAGTACCTGAATAAACACCGCCGAGAAGAAACAGAACGGGATGGTTAACAGGACATCGCGGAAGAAGACGCCTGCCTCAGGGAATGCGCTGATATTATTAAAGTTCCAGTGCGGGACCATCGCAAAGCCAAATACAATGATGATGCCAACTTTTACCACCACCATCGGGCCGGAGATTTTGAACAGCAGCTTTTCTCCGCCGGAAGCAATGGCAACCAGCACCGCAAAAATCGCGACTTTGTAGATAATGGACTGCGAAAGATCGGCATCGGTGAGTCCGAAGGTTTTGATATAGGACGCACTGTCAAAAACAACCGATAATGAATAAATAAAGATGCCGTGGATAATCATCAGAAAATAGATGACGCCAAGAAATACGCCCCAGTTCTTACCTAAATAATGACTAATAATATCGGTGTAGTCATTACAGGTTTCACTTTCAGAGAGCGTTTTTAAATAAATGTCCTGCACAATATAGGTGGCGGGATAAGCAATAATAAAGGCGACAATAAATACCCAAATACCGGTTAAACCAATTTGTACCGGCATCAGCACCGTTCCGGCGCCAATTGCCATGCCGATACAGAGTAATACCCAACCAAAA
Source organism: Citrobacter sp. wls718 (assembly GCF_005280945.1). Classification (NCBI taxonomy): domain Bacteria; kingdom Pseudomonadati; phylum Pseudomonadota; class Gammaproteobacteria; order Enterobacterales; family Enterobacteriaceae; genus Citrobacter; species Citrobacter sp. wls718. The sequence continues at coordinate 36,982 of NZ_SZWV01000056.1, read as the reverse complement.
TCGTATTTTGTAAAAGGTAGCTTTGTTGAGAAGGATGCGGCGGTTGCTGTAGTGTTGCTTAATTGTAATGTGTTGTCCTGCATAGAACCCCCTGCCGAAAATACACGCTCTCCCCCCGAAAAGGAATTACGTGTATAGCCAGGCTGTTGTGCCTTGATTCTCAAC
>NZ_SZWV01000056.1:24153-36785 GCF_005280945.1 Citrobacter sp. wls718 | reverse complement strand
GAACCGATCTGCATCGGTTCAGGCCGTAATAGTCAGAATGTTGCCTTTCTGATGGCGTGTTCAAGGTCGTTAATAATATCTTCTGGATCTTCAAGACCAACAGAAAGACGGATAAGTCCGTCGGTAATACCTGCTTTAAGCCGTTCCTCTGGCGCAACGGGCGAATGTGTCATAGACGCTGGGTGCTGAATGAGGGTTTCGGTGTCACCGAGACTGACCGCGAGGAGGCACAATTCTACAGAATTGATCATCCGTCTGCCAGCCTCGAGGCCGCCGGCGATTTCGAAGCTGATAATTCCTCCCGGCAGGCTCATCTGACGTTTACCCAGCTCATACTGCGGATGTGAAGGCAAGCCAGGGTAATACACGCGGGTAATGGCCGGATGCCCTTCAAGGAAGCGGGCAATTTTTAACGCGTTTTCACAATGGCGCTCCATTCGGATGCCCAGCGTTTTCACGCCGCGCAGCGTCAGCCAGGCGTTGAACGGACTCATGCAGCCGCCGGTGATATCTTTCAGCCCGACGAACCGTGCCTGGTCGATAAATTCCTGCTTGCCAACAATCACACCGCCAATCACGTCCCCGTGGCCGTTGATGTACTTGGTCACGCTGTGCACCACGATGTCGGCACCTAACAGCAAAGGTTGCTGGCAGTAGGGCGACATAAAGGTGTTATCCACGACCAGCAATGCGCCTTGCTGATGGGCGATCCCGGCGACCGTTTCAATATCAACCAGCGAGAGCGTTGGGTTTGCTGGTGTTTCGATATACACCACTTTGGTTTCCGGGCGCATGGCCGCGCGGATTTCTTCCGGCTTGGCGGCGTCGACGAAGCTGACGTTAATGCCGAACTTCGGCAGGCTGTGTGACAGAAAAGCGTGAGTGCAGCCGTAAATGGCACTGGCGGAAACGATATGGTCGCCCTGCTGGCAAAGGGTCAGCAACGAGGTGGTGATGGCTGAAATACCGGATGCAGTTGCCAGCGCGGCATCGCCTCTTTCCAGCACAGCCAGCTTTTTCTCCAGCGCGTCGGTGGTGGGGTTTCCAAGGCGCGTATAGATGTAGCCGGGTTCTTCAAGCGCAAAGCGGGCGGCGCCCTGTTCGGCACTGTCAAAAACGAAGGTTGACGTCTGGAAAATAGGCGTACTGAGCGCGCCAGTGGAAGGGTCGGGTTGTTGGCCCGCATGAACGATCTGGGTATTGAATCCGTAAGCACGACAGTCAGACATGATATCTCCTTTGATTCGGAACAGAACAGCTCACAGTCAAATAGCAATCGCTGTGCCAGAACATGAATGTATAGATATCAATGTGTTAGTAATTTAATCATTTGAGATGCCGTCAGGAAAGTTGCCAGCTGGCAAATAACTTTCCAGTTACGGCGAGATAAACGTGAATGCGAGGCTTCACGCAGACGGGGTACTGGCGAAGTGGTTGGGGTGATGTGTTACCGCAGAATCATCGATAAGCCGGGCTTGTCCGGTGAGGCGTAATCTTGCGGTCTTTTTCGCCTTTCTGTCGGTAACTTGCCACGCCAGGCGTCAAACCTGCGGCGAAAATACACGATGGGAACTTTTCAGATAGCGCCTCTCTTAATAACGCTATGATCGGGTATACTCTGACGGCAGTTTTATTTATCCATGGAGAGTCAGTTTGCGTGTCAGTCGCTCGTTAACAATTAAGCAGATGGCGATGGTTGCGGCCGTAGTCATGGTGTTTGTTTTTATTTTTTGCACCGTTTTGCTGTTTCATTTGGTACAGCAGAACCGCTATAACACGGCTACGCAACTGGAAAGTATCGCCCGCTCTGTACGTGAGCCCCTGTCGGCCACCATTCTGAAAGGGGATATCCCCGAAGCGGAGACGATTTTACGGCGAATTCAGCCCGCGGGCGTGGTCAGCCGTGCCGATGTGGTACTGCCGAATCAGTTTCAGGCTTTGCGGATGAGCTTTATTCCCGAACGTTCGGTCCCGGTAACGGTGACGCGTCTGTTCGAACTACCGGTGCAGATCTCGCTGCCGGTCTATTCTCTGGAGCGTTCTGCCAACCCACAGCCGCTGGCCTATCTGGTGCTGCAGGCAGATTCGTACCGTATGTACAAATTCGTGATGAGCACGCTCTCAACGTTAGTGACCATTTACTTACTTTTATCCCTGGTCCTGACGGTGGCGATCTCCTGGTGTATTAACCGCTTGATTGTGCATCCGTTGCGTAAAATAGCCCGAGAACTGAATGAGATCCCTCAGCAGGCGTTAATGGGCTACCAACTGGCGCTGCCGCGCCTGCATCAGGATGATGAGATTGGCATGCTGGTGCGCAGCTACAACCTGAACCAGCAGTTGGTGCAGCGCCGCAGCGAAGAGTTGAGCGACTATTCAATGCGTTTTCCGGTCTCCGAACTGCCCAACAAAACGTTTTTAATGGGGCTGCTGGAGCAGGTTGTATCCCGTAAGCAGACCACAGCACTGATGATTGTCACCTGCGAAACGTTGCGGGATACCGCAGGCGTGCTGAGCGAAACTCAGCGGGAAATCCTGCTGCTGACGGTTGTCGAAAAACTCAAGTCGGTACTGGCGCCCAGAATGGTGCTTACCCAGGTCAGTGGCTACGATTTTGCCATTATTGCGCATGGTGTGAAGGAACCCTGGCATGCCATCACATTAGGTCAGCAAGTACTCACTATCATTAATGAGCGTTTGCCTATCCACGGCATCCAACTGCGCCCCAACTGCAATATTGGGGTCGCGATGTTTTATGGCGACTTAACCGCAGAGCAGCTTTACAGCCGTGCGCTCTCTGCGGCACTCACCTCACGCCGGAAGGGTAAAAACCAGATTCAGTTCTTTGACCCGCAGCAAATGGAAGAAGCTCAGCAGCGTTTGACGGAAGAGAACGACATTCTTACCGCGCTGGACAACCAGCACTTTGCGCTGTGGATGCAGCCGCAGGTAGAAATTGCCAGCGGCAAAATACTGAGTGCGGAGGCGCTGTTACGGATGCAGCAGCCGGATGGAAGCTGGGAACTGCCGGAAGGGTTAATCGACAGGATTGAATCCTGTGGTCTGATGGTAACTGTCGGGTACTGGGTGCTGGAAGAGTCCTGCCGCCAGCTTGCTGCCTGGCAGGAGCGCGGTCTGATGCTTCCACTATCGGTCAATCTTTCTGCACTGCAGTTAATGCACCCGAATATGGTGTCAGACCTGCTGGAACTACTAAACCGGTATCGTGTGAAGCCCGGCACGCTGATTCTCGAAGTGACCGAAAGCCGACATATCGATGATCCCAACGCGGCCGTTGCCATTTTGCGCCCGCTGCGTAATGCAGGTGTGCGTATCGCGTTGGATGACTTTGGTATGGGCTACGCCGGTTTACGCCAGCTACAGCATATGAAGTCGCTGCCGGTGGATGTGCTCAAAATCGATAAGATGTTTGTCGACGGCGTGCCTGAGGATTGCAGCATGATCACGGCGATTATTCAGCTGGCGCACAGCCTCGATTTACAGATGATTGCTGAAGGTGTCGAAACCGAAGCCCAACGCGCGTGGTTGGAACAGGCGGGCGTGGAAGTGGCGCAGGGATTCTTATTTGCCCGTCCAGTTCCGGCAGATATCTTCGAAGAACGTTATTTAACGCAGTAATGGGCTGATTACAAAACTTAAAAAAGGGTGCGCTTGTGCGAGCCAGCTCAAAATTTTTAACATTTTTGTATCAATTATGATCTTTGTACATTTCTGTCATGTTGTGTGGGTGTTACTTTAGGGCCGCAGGTTAAATAAAACCTTACAAGACCTGTGGTTTTTACTTTAAGGACACCCTATGAAAACCTCAATATTCAAAAGCCTTTACTTTCAGGTCCTGACAGCGATTGCCATCGGTATTCTCCTTGGCCATTACTACCCTGAATTGGGCGCCCAAATGAAACCGCTTGGCGACGCGTTCGTTAAGCTCATTAAGATGGTCATCGCTCCCGTCATCTTCTGTACTGTCGTTACCGGCATTGCAGGCATGGAAAGTATGAAAGCAGTAGGCCGCACGGGTGCGGTTGCACTGCTTTATTTTGAAGTAGTCAGTACGATTGCGCTGATCATCGGTCTTATCATTGTCAACGTGGTGCAACCCGGTGCCGGGATGAACGTTGATCCGGCCACGCTGGATGCCAAAGCTGTCGCGATTTACGCTGAGCAGGCAAAAGACCAGGGGATTGTGGGCTTCCTGATGGATATTATCCCAGGTAGCGTCATTGGCGCGTTCGCCAGCGGCAACATCCTGCAGGTATTGCTGTTCGCGGTGATGTTTGGTTTCGCGCTGCACCGTCTGGGCAGCAAAGGCCAAATGATTTTCAACGTGATTGAAAGCTTCTCGCAGGTCATTTTCGGCATCATCAATATGATCATGCGCCTGGCGCCAATCGGTGCTTTCGGGGCCATGGCCTTTACCATCGGTAAATATGGCGTCGGTACGCTGGTACAGCTGGGGCAGTTGATTATCTGCTTCTACATCACCTGTATTCTATTTGTGGTGGTGGTGCTGGGGTCTATTGCTCGTGCAACCGGCTTTAGCATCTTCAAGTTTATCCGCTATATCCGTGAAGAATTGCTGATCGTTCTGGGGACATCATCTTCCGAGTCCGCGCTGCCGCGTATGCTTGATAAGATGGAAAAACTGGGCTGTCGGAAGTCGGTGGTCGGGCTGGTTATCCCTACCGGTTACTCGTTTAACCTTGATGGGACCTCGATCTATCTGACGATGGCGGCGGTGTTTATCGCTCAGGCCACGAACAGTCATATGGATATCTTCCATCAGATAACCTTGTTGGTGGTGCTGCTGCTCTCCTCGAAAGGGGCTGCGGGTGTCACCGGAAGTGGCTTCATTGTCCTGGCGGCGACGATCTCCGCTGTGGGCCATTTACCGATTGCCGGTCTGGCGTTGATTCTCGGTATTGACCGCTTTATGTCTGAAGCCCGTGCGCTGACCAACCTGATTGGTAACGGTGTGGCCACGGTCGTTGTGGCTAAGTGGGTGAAAGAATTGGATACCAAAAAGCTGGATGACACGCTGAATAACCGTGCGCAGGATGGCAAAACGCACGATTTATCCTCTTAATCTCGTCACTTCTGCCCGTAGTCCCTTGTAGGGCTACGGGCTCCTGCGCATAATTACCCCCTGTACCTGAAGCTGTCGATCCGATGGCTTCGGGATTTTTTCACTTCTTCCGTGACATTTTTATGTTTTCGCGGTCTAACACGAAGTGTTTTAACGTCATATTCAGAGAGTCCTGTTCAGGGCTGTCTTTTTATTACCAGGATTGTTGATCAGGGGTTCACATGCAGGGCACAAAAATTCGACTTTTAGCGGGCAGCTTGCTGATGATGGCCTCTGCCGGCTATGTGCAGGCAGATGCGCTCCAGCCTGACCCGGCGTGGCAACAGGGTACGCTGGCAAACGGTTTACAGTGGCAAGTATTAGCCACCCCCCAGCGCCCCAGCGACCGTATCGAGGTTCGCCTGCTGGTTAATACCGGTTCACTCACCGAAAATACACAACAGAGTGGTTTCAGCCATGCGATCCCGCGTATCGCGCTGACGCAAAGCGGTGGCCTTGATGCCACGCAAGCCCGTTCACTGTGGCAGCAGGGGTTCGATCCCAAGCGTCCCATGCCGCCTGTTATCGTTTCCTATGATTCCACACTGTATAACCTCAGCTTGCCCAACAGCCGTAACGACCTGCTGAAAGAGTCGCTCTCTTATCTGGCGACTATCTCCGGCAAACTGACCATCACGCCAGAAACCATCAACCATGCGCTGAGTAGCGAAGATATGGTGACAACCTGGCCGGTGGACACCAAAGAAGGCTGGTGGCGCTACCGACTGAAAGGATCAACGCTGCTGGGACACGATCCTGCCGATCCGCTGAAAACCCCGGTCGATGCTGAGAAAATCCAGTCGTTCTACCAGAAATGGTATACCCCGGATGCCATGACGCTGATTATCGTCGGCAACGTTGACGCACGTAACGTGGCAGAGCAAATCAACAAAACCTTCGGCGAATTAAAAGGTAAACGTGAGACTCCGGCACCGGTGCCGACACTTTCTCCGCTACGCGCTGAAGCGGTGAGCATTATGACCGATGCGGTACGCCAGGATCGCCTCTCCATCATGTGGGATACGCCGTGGCAACCGATTCGTGAATCTGCCGCGCTGTTGCGCTACTGGCGTGCTGATTTAGCCCGTGAAGCGCTGTTCTGGCACATTCAGCAGACGCTTACTAAAAACAATGCGAAAGATATCGGCCTCGGCTTTGACTGTCGGGTGTTGTTCCTGCGTGCGCAGTGCGCCATTAACGTTGAGTCACCGAATGATAAGCTGAATGCGAATCTGGGTACGGTGGCGCGTGAGTTGGCGAAAGTGCGTGATAAGGGGCTGCCGGAAGATGAATTTAACGCGCTGGTGGCACAAAAAAATCTGGAACTGCAGAAGCTGTTTGCCACCTATGGCCGAACCGATACCGATATCTTAATCAGCCAGCGCCTGCGCTCGCTGCAAAATCAGGTGGTGGATATTGCGCCGGAACAGTACCAGCGTTTACGTCAGAACTTCCTCAATGGCCTGACCGTAGAAATGTTGAATCAGGACCTGCGCCAGCAACTGTCGCAAGAAATGGCACTCATTCTGCTGCAGCCGAAGGGTGAGCCGGAATTCAATATGAAGGATCTGCAGGCGACGTGGGATGCCATCATGGCGCCGGTGGCCGCTGCGGCAGCGTCGGTTGAAACCGATGAGTCGCATCCTGAAGTGACGGATATTCCGCCAGTACAGTAGAGGGTATCGTAACCTGTAGGCCGGGCAAGCGAAGCGCCCCCGGCGTACCCAATGCCGGATGCGGCGTTAACGCCTTATCCGGCCTACAAGAACAATAAGTTACTGCGGCATTGCGTCGCGGGGAATAATCGCCCCGCGATGCTGAATCACCGTGCTGGCCGTCAGATGACCGCGTTTGGCGGCTTCTGCGGCATCACCACCGGTTAAGCGTACGGCCAGATACCCTGCGCTGAATGAGTCGCCCGCGGCAGTGGTATCAATCACTTTCTCTTTCGGCAGTTTTACCGCCGGTACATCAATGAGCTCTTCGCCATTGATAGACACCAGGCACGAGTCTGCGCCGCGTTTCACCACTACTTCTTGCACTCCGGCCGCGTGGGTACGGGCAATGACCTCAGCAACGGGTTTTTCACCCCACAGCGCGTCTTCATCATCCAGCGTCAGGAACGCGATATTGGTGCACTCCAGCATCTGCTGATACACCTGCTGCGTCTCTTCTTTACTGCTCCACAAGCGCGGGCGGTAGTTGTTGTCAAAAATGACTTTTCCGCCGTTGGCGCGGCATTCGCGCAGCAGTGACAGCAGTTTCTCGCGGCTGGTCGGGCTTAAGATCGCCAGGCTTATACCGCTCAGGTACAGGTAGTCGAACGTCGCCAGCTCTTCGCAAATGGCGGCGGATTGTTCACTCTCCAGCCAGAATTTTGCCGCGGCTTCATTACGCCAGTAATAGAAGGTACGTTCGCCGGTGCTGTCTGTTTCAATGTAATAGAGACCCGGAAGGCGATTGTCCATGCGTTGCGTTAATGAGGTATCGACGTTTTCGCCATGCCAGGATTCCAGCATCTGTTGGCTGAAACTGTCCGTGCCCAGCGCCGTGACATAGTGTACAGAAAGGGCCGCAGAATCGACCTGACGGGCGATATAAACGGATGTATTCAACGTGTCGCCACCGAAACCGCGCTGAACGTCTGCGCCTTTCTGTGACAGTTCAATCATGCATTCGCCAATCACGGCAATCTTGCTGGACATAGTCGTAACCTGCTCTGAAAAAAATTAACGGTAGTGTGCGCTGTGGGTGTTAAGTGGTCAACTATATTAAAACATCGTTCCATTAATTTTTTGAGCCAACGCGTATTCTGCGCAATTTTTTTGCTGCCTGGTTTTTATTTTGCGATGTGCTGAACGTAAAGTTCTGCGCCCGAGCGCCGATAACCTTTGACGAGTCCGGTCAGTCACACTCTTATTTACAGGACATCTCAGATGATAAAGCAGGTTACCCAGCAGCTAATTACGCCTGATGCGAGTATCGAGAGCTTGCTGGAGAGACGCTATTGGCTGCAGTGCGAGCGTGCTTACACCTACCAGCCGATTTACCAGACCAATGGGCGGCTGATGGCCGTTGAACTGCTGACAGTGGTGAGCCATCCTGACAATCCTGCCCAGCGTCTTGCGCCGGACCGCTATTTTGCCGAAATAGCCGTACGTCATCGTATTGACGTGGTGAAAGAGCAGCTTCTGCAACTCCAACTGAAAAGCGACTTTTTCAGAGCCCACGACCTGCTGGCGTCGGTGAACGTCGATGGCCCGACGCTGCTGGCGATGCGCCAGGATCCCGACATACTGAAAATCATTGAATGCCTGCCGTGGCTGCGCTTTGAACTGGTGGAGCATATTCGTTTACCGAAGGGAGCGTCATTTGCCTCAATGTGCGAGTTTGGCCCGCTTTGGCTGGATGACTTTGGCACCGGGATGGCGAATTTCTCCGCTCTGAGCGAAGTCAGCTATGACTACATTAAGGTAGCGCGGGATCTGTTTATTATGCTGCGCCAGACGCCGGAAGGCCGCAACCTGTTCACACTGCTGCTGCAGTTGATGAACCGTTATTGCCGCGGTGTGATTGTTGAAGGTGTGGAAACACTGGAAGAGTGGCGCGACGTGCAAAACTCACCGGCGTTCGCTGCGCAGGGCTATTTTCTCTCGCGTCCGGTTCCCCTGAATACCCTTGAAGAGGTGATATTGTCGCTGTGATGTTGGCGTCATCGGCCTCCTTTTAACCCTGCTGGACTATCTTTAGAACAGGCAAGGAAGAAAGTGAGGAGGTAAAAGATGACGAAAGCAGGCAAAATAACCATAGCAGTATCAGGGGTTTTCTTGTTGTTGATCGTCGTACTCATCATCGTGATTGCGACATTTGACTGGAACCGGCTCAAACCGACCATCAACCAGAAAGTCTCTACTGAACTCAACCGACCGTTCGCGATACGCGGTGATTTGGGCGTCGTCTGGGAACGCCAGAAGCAGGAAACCGGCTGGCGAAGCTGGGTTCCGTGGCCGCACATTCATGCGGAGGATATTATCCTCGGCAACCCGCCGGATATCCCTGACATCACCATGGTGCATCTCCCGCGCGTTGAAGCCACGCTCGCGCCGCTGGCGTTGCTGACCAAAACGGTCTGGCTACCGTGGATTAAGCTGGTGAAACCGGACGCGCGGCTTATTCGCCTGTCGGAGAAAAACAACAACTGGACCTTTACCCTCGCGGGGAGTGAAAACCCCGATCCCAACACCCCGCCTTCAGCCTGGTCATTTCGACTCGATAATATTTTGTTCGATCAAGGACGTATCGCCATCAACGATAAGATCACCCAATCGGAGATTGAGATCGTCGTTGATCCGCTGGGCAAACCGTTGCCCTTTAGCGAAGTGACGGGAACGAAAAGCACAGAAAAGCGTGCCAACGTTGGCGATTACGTTTTCGGCCTGAAGGCACAAGGGCGGTATCGCGGTGAACCGCTAACCGGCAGTGGAAAAATCGGTGGGATGCTGGCGTTACGCGGCGAAGGCACACCGTTCCCGGTGCAGGCCGATTTCCGTTCAGCTAATACGCGGGTGGCCTTTGTCGGTGCGGTAAATGACCCGATGAATATGGGCGGCGTCGATCTTCAGTTGAAATTCTCCGGTGATTCGCTCGGGGATTTGTACGATTTGACCGGCGTTCTGCTGCCGGATACTCCCCCCTTTGAAACTGACGGGCGGCTGGTGGCCAAAATAGGCAGTGAGAAATCTGCCGTATTTAGTTATCGCGACTTTAATGGCCGCATCGGCGACAGTGATATTCACGGCACGCTGGCTTACACCACCGGCCAGCCGCGCCCGAAACTGGAAGGCGACGTTGAGTCGCGCCAGCTGCGGCTGGCGGATTTAGGGCCGCTGATTGGCGTGGACTCCGGTAAAGGTGCACAACGCGCCAAACAATCTGAACAGCGTAAAGGCGAGAAGAGCGTTCAGCCCGCGGATAAAGTCTTGCCGTATGACCGTTTCGAAACCGATAAATGGAACGTGATGGATGCCGATGTGCGCTTCAAGGGACGGCGTATTGAGCACGGCAGCAGCCTGCCGGTAAGCGATCTCTCCGCCCATATCATCCTGAACAATGCCGACCTGCAACTGCAGCCGCTGAAATTTGGTCTGGCAGGAGGCAGCATCGTCTCTCGCATTCATCTGGAAGGGGATAAAAAGCCGATGCAGGGCCGGGCGACTATTCAGGCGCGTCGTCTGAAGCTGAAAGAGCTGATGCCGGATGTGGAACTGATGCAGAAAACGCTCGGTGAAATGAATGGTGATGCCGAATTTCGCGGGAGCGGGAATTCGGTGGCTGCGCTGCTCGGAAACAGTAATGGCAACCTGAAGTTGTTGATGAACGATGGGTTGATCAGTCGAAACCTGATGGAAATAGTGGGGCTGAATTTGGGCAACTATATCGTCGGACAGATATTTGGTGATGACGAAGTGCGAGTGAACTGTGCGGCGGCGAATCTGGACATCGTCAATGGCGTTGCGCGCCCGCAAATTTTTGCTTTTGATACCGAAAATGCGGTTATCAATGTTACCGGAACAGCGAGTTTTGCCTCTGAACAGCTGGATTTAACCGTCGATCCGGAGAGTAAAGGCATTCGTATTATTACGCTGCGTTCACCGCTGTATGTTCGCGGGACATTCAAAAATCCACAGGCCGGAGTGAAAGCAGGGCCGTTGATTGCGCGTGGGGCCGTCGCCGCGGCACTGGCAACGCTCGTCACGCCGGCTGCCGCCCTGCTGGCACTCATCTCACCGTCAGAAGGTGAGGCTAATCAGTGCCGGACGATTTTGTCGCAAATGAAGAAGTGATGTCTGGCCGGATGTTTACCCGGCCTGGATTTCATGCTCAACGTAGGCCGGATGAGGTGGTTACACCGCCATCCGGCAAAAGAATCACAACGACTGATGACGCGTCTCGTGGATTAACAGCAGCGCGATCAGCGTTAATGCGGCCATCGATGCCAGATAAATCCCGACGGCCGGCAAACCATAGTTACCTTGCAACCATGCCGCGATGTAGGGGGCCACGGACGCGCCGAGAATCGATGAAACGTTATACGAGAACGACGCGCCCGTGTAGCGCACCTCGGTCGGGAACAGCTCCGGCAGCAGCGCGCCCATCGGGCCGAATGTCAGCCCCATCAGGCTCAGCCCCAGCAGCAGGAAGACAAAGACCAGCGACGGATTGCCAGAACCCAGCAGCGGTTTAAAGGCGAACAGGGCGAACAGAATGATAAGCGTGGTGATGATGAGCATGCTCTTGCGACGACCAAACGCGTCGGCCAGCAGTCCGGCAACCGGGACCATCACGCCAAAGCCAATCACCGCCATCATCAGCATCCACAGGACTTCATTACGCGGTAAACCAAGGCCCACAGGGGCGGCGGCGGTACTGAAGGTCATTGAGTAAACGGTCATGATATAGAACAGCGTATAGGTCGCCAGCATGATAAACGTGCCGAGGATCGTGACGCGAACATGTTTTGTCAGCAGGGTTCCCAGCGGGATCTTAACCTGCTTTTTCGCTGCCGCGACTTTGGCGAACACCGGGGATTCATGCAGTGAGACGCGAACGTACAGACCGATAATCACCAGTACCGCAGAGGCTATAAACGGTACACGCCAGCCCCAGCTCATAAACTGCTCATCGGTCAGCAGCCAGGAGAGCAGCAGAAACGTGCCGTTGGCAAAGAAGAAGCCGATCGGTGCGCCCAACTGCGGGAAGGACCCATAGAGCGCCCGTTTGCGCGGTGGGGCATTTTCTGTGGCCAGCAATGCAGCACCGCCCCATTCACCGCCAAGACCCAATCCCTGACCAAAACGCGCCAGTGCCAGCAGGATCGGGGCGAAAATCCCAATCGACGCATAACCCGGCAACAAGCCGATAATCACCGTCGAGATCCCCATGGTCAGCAGCGAAGCAACCAGCGTGACCTTACGCCCGACGCGGTCGCCGAAATGTCCGAACACCGCCGAGCCGATCGGCCGCGCCACAAAGGCGATAGCAAAGGTGGCGAGAGACTGCAGCGTGGCCGCCGCCGGGTCGCCCTGCGGGAAGAAGATATGGGGGAAAACGATCACCGCGGCGGTCGCGTAAATATAGAAGTCGAAGAACTCAATGGCGGTACCGATGAGTGAGGCGACGACGACTTTATTGCGCGAATTGACCGGGGTGTGTTCCTGTTCGTTGTCGAGCGTTGTGGCGGTTGCTTGCATAATATTTTCTTATTTTTTGTCGAACGAACGGTCATATTACGCACAGCAAAAGAGACATTTCAATCTGTAACAAACGTTGCGCTTGGTCAAAAATCGGGCAAAAAGGGGATAATGTTTAGGCCGAAGATTTCGCTTCTATGAAATGCTTCACATAATTTAAAACTTGGATGATAAAACTGGTTTTTGGTTAAATAAAAGTTACGGGTTGGATTTATTCACTGAATCAGTGAGAGCGGGCG
>NZ_SZWV01000056.1:0-24079 GCF_005280945.1 Citrobacter sp. wls718 | reverse complement strand
TAAGCGTAGCGCCATCCGGCAGTTAACGAAGATTAGCGGTGTGTTTTCCCCGGCATCCGCGGGTCGTCTTTGTATTCCGCGGTGGCTATCCAGGCGGCGCAGAACAGGGTCAAACGGGCGAAGAAGTAGAAGAAAGCCATTAGACCTAATACCGAGCCAAACGCCGCGCCTGATGGGGATTGCACCAGCGACGGCAGCGTGTAAGTCATAATAATTTTGATTGCTTCAAAGCCAAAGGCCGCAATAAAGGTACCGCGAATGAGCGCCTTCTTACGTGGGCGATGACGCGGGAGTCGCCAGAAAATCCAGAAGAACAATAGATAGTTGGCGAAAATAGAGATCGCCAGGCCGATCAGTCGCCAGGCGGGTTTCAGCCAGTCAATACCATCGAGGTACAGGGCCGAGATTATCATCTGCTGGGCGGAACCGGCGATGGAGGTAATTGACAGGGTGACAATCAGCGCAATCAGTAATCCAATCAGCGAGACAAAATCGCGCAGATATTTGACCCAGATTTTCTCCTGATCCTGCGGCGTGCGTTCCCAGACATCACGCGACTGGGCGCGAATGGCCTCGCGCAGGTTTCCCATCCAGTTAACCCCGGAGTAAAGGGCGATACCCAGCCCGACCAGCCCGACGGTGGTACGTTGCTGAACGGCGGTATTGATGGTGTTTTTCAGCGTGGATGCCAGCGTCGGATCGCTGACGTTGGCCAGGATTTTACTGAAGATATCCTGCAATAACGTGGGGTGCGACGCGAGAATAAAACCGGCGGCAGCGAACGATACCATCAGGATAGGGATCATCGACAGGAACGAGAAATAGGTGATTGCCGCGCCAAACTGGTTTCCCATCCGGTCATTAAAACGTTCTGCGGCGCGGATAAGGTGGGCGATCATGGGCTGGCGTTGAACGCGTTCCGCCAGAGTCAGGGCTGTTTTCAGCGCCTGATGGGTCTTATTGTTGGTTTCTGTCTGGTCACGCTCTGGGGTGTCAATTTTGGCGATCGGCGCGTGCTCAAGTTCCTGAATGGGGCGTTTTACATCTTTTTCCTGCGTCATCAGGGCGGTAGTCCTTATTCTGTGCATTCACAGGACAGTATAGCGCGTCAGTCCACATAGTCTTTCATCACGCCGGTCAGCCATTCCATAAACAGGTGGACCCGGCGGGAGAGATTACGGCGATGTGGATACAGCAGAGAAACCGGCATCGGTTCGGCGCGATACTGCGGTAAGACTTCAACCAGCGTACCGGCGCGCAATGCCTCACGTACACCCACGCGTGGGACCTGAATGATGCCCAACCCGGCAAGACAGGCCGCATGATAGGTTTCGGTACTGTTCACCGTCAGCATGCCGCCGGTTTTTATCCAGCGGGGCCCGTTGTCGGTCGCTATTTCAAAGCCCTGCGAACGGGTACCCAGATTTACCGCGTAATGCACCACCGCATGCGAGGCCAAATCGTCTAGGCTTTCGGGATAACCAAAACGGGCCAGATACTGTGGGCTGGCGCAGTTAATCTGCGTTAATTTCCCCAGCGGGCGGGCAATCAGCCCTGAATCTTTCAGCGCACCCACGCGCACCACGCAGTCGAAACCCTCACGGATTAAATCCACCAGACGGTCGCTGCTGCTGAGTTCTAGCTCAAGTCCCGGATACTGATGCAAAAAGGCAGGCAGGCGGGGCATCACCAGATTTCTGGCCACACCAACCGGCATATCGATCCGCAGTTTACCGCTGATGCTGGTGGGATCGTGATGAAAAAGTCCGTCCAGCTCATCCAGATTGCTCAACAGATCTTTCGCACGTTCGTAATAGATCATCCCGTCCTGGGTCAGTTGAACGCGACGGGTGGTGCGATGCAGCAACTGGGTACCCAGATGATTTTCCAGCGCCTGGATTTGTCGCGATACGCTTCCCTTAGGCAGTCCGAGGGTGTCGGCCGCACGCGAAAAACTCTCCAGTTCTGCGACGCGGAGGAACAACTGCATTGCGTGAATTTTATCCATCTCTCTGCCCTATTGTTGTTCCCAAGGAAACAGTAATGCGCAATTCGACATATTTATTGTTTTTCTAACACCTAATAAGCTTTATCTCAATCTTCACAACGCCTGAAATGAGGTTTCTTATGACGCAACGTATTGTATTGGTGACCGGCGGCGGTCGTGGACTGGGGAAAAACGCGGCGCTTAAGCTGGCGAGTAAAGGAATGGGCATCATTCTGACGTGGAACAGCAATGAAAAAGAAGCTCAACAGGTGGTGGATGATATTCACCAACTTGGCGGCAAAGCAGCAGCATTGCCGCTGAATGTCGGCGATATTTCAACGTTTCCGCGCTTTGTTGAACAAATGCAGGAGACGCTGCAAACCCAGTGGCAATGTACGATGTTTGATTATTTATTGAACAACGCCGGGATCGGCATAACTGCGCCGTATTCTGCCTTCACCGAAGCGCAGTTTGACCAGCTTTTGAACATCCAGTTTAAAGGGCCTTTTTTCCTGACGCAGAGCCTGTTGCCGCTGATAAACCAAGGGGGCAGGATCCTCAATGTGTCGACCGGGCTGTCGCGTTTTGCCCTGCCAGGCTACAGCGCCTATGCCGCCATGAAAGGCGCGATGGAAGTGCTGACCCGCTATCAGGCAAAAGAGTTGGGGGAGCGCGGTATTACGGCGAACATTATTGCGCCCGGCGCGATTGAAACCGATTTTGGCGGCGGGAGCGTGCGGGACAATGCGCAGCTGAATGCATATATTGCCTCGCAAACCGCATTGGGACGTGTCGGGCTGCCGGATGATATTGGTGATGCCATCGCTGCGTTGCTTAGTGATGACCTGGCGTGGATGACCGCGCAGCGCATTGAGGTCTCTGGCGGGATGTTCCTGTAAACCCGTCCCGTGCTTATTCGATCACTGACTCCGATTAAATAAGCACTTCATGCTATATTATTTTTTGTAACATATTTCCCTGATATGCCATGTTCCTTATTTTTGGTGAAAAACATAGACTCTGATTAATTAATATTACTTGGCGAGAGGCGTGCGCTAATAATAAGGAATTCCTTAATTCAGAGTCTTTATATGACCTCTTTATGTAATCCTTTTGTTTGAGCTGTAACTATTCATAACTTCTGCTTCTCTCTTCTTCTTTCATCGGTAGAATGGCCCCTGCCAAATGGTGAGTTCTTATTTTACCCCATGGGTAATACCCTTCCGCGTGTTAAGGCCAATATCTTATTCAGACGGAGAGAAGTAATGCAGGTAATAATGTTTGACAGGCAGTCAATATTTATTCATGGAATGAATGTCAGTTTACAAGAAAATCTTCCAGGAGTGGATGTTCAGGGTGTCAGTCAGGCAGATGATCTTTGGCAAAAGCTGGAAGACAATCCCAATGCGTTGGTTATGCTTGATGGCGATCTTGGTAGTGAGTTTTGCCGTGAACTGCTCCAACAACTCGCGCAACGCTATGCGACGGTAAAAGTACTGATCACCGCCACAGATTGCCGTAAAAAATGGCTGCAGGAGGTGACACAGTTAAACGTGCTGGCCATTGTGCCGCGCGAAGCTGACGCAGAAACATTCGCGCTGGCGCTCAATAGCGTGGCAATGGGCATGATGTTTTATCCCAGAGATTGCTTAACTCCAACCGCGTGCGGTAGCCAAAATATAAAAGCACTAAGTTCGCGTCAGCGCGAGATCTTGACCATGCTCGCTGCAGGGGAGTCCAATAAACAAATTGGTCGTCTGTTAAATATCAGCACCGGGACGGTAAAAGCGCATCTGGAGTCGCTGTATCAGCGTCTGGAGGTAAAAAACCGTACCCAGGCGGCGATGATGTTAAACGAAGTACATTAATCAACGCTTATTTCACAGTCAGATCGTCTCTGGCTGTGAAATATGAGCAGGCCACATTTCTGATGCGCAAAACCGGGTTATCCCCACGCTAAACATCCACGCAATTAATGCTTCCAGCTGAAACAGATCGTTCAGTTGCGGCAATTTCGCCTGGATTAATTCCTCGTAAGCGTAGAGATCCATGAGCAGCAGCGTTTCTGCCTGTGCTACTGAAATTTGGCTCGTGAAGGTTTCACCTACGGTGATTTCATGCCCGTAGCCAATGACCCAGACCCCGCGTTCATCCTGATATTTTTCCAGCGACAATCCCTGTCCTTGTTTAATAAAGGCGATACAGGCGGGCGTAAAATGTGATGAATGGCGGTACATACTGATTTCTCTGCAAAGAGAACCATTCTAGAGCAAACCTTCCGTTATGGTACCTGCCATACAGCCCGTTTTTTCAGTAAGACGCCTTATGACGCGCGGAGCGGATATTCGTGCTTTAACAGGCCGAAAATCCAGTCATCGTGCCAGGTTTGATGCAGCCAATAGCTTTCGCGCAGTGTACCTTCGAGAATAAATCCCGTCTTTTCCAGCAGACGTCGAGACGCATAATTGCCGGCGGTGACGCAGGCCGTCATACGGTGTAGCCCGCCGGTTGTAAACGCGAAATCACACACGGCATGCAAAGACTCCGCGCCATAGCCTTTACCTTGCGCTTCGGGCGCGAGCAGAAACCCCACTTCGGCACACTCATTATTTTCGTGAACATATCCGGTGACGCCGAGCGGCGTTCCCGAGTCGTTATCGCACATGACCAGGCATAGCCAGTGTGGGCTTCCGGGAGACCATTCGGCTAAACGCGAGTCGAATATTGTCCGTACGTCTTGTTCAGAGCGCGCATCAGAGACATAGTGCATTACGCTAGGATCCTGCTGTAATGCTAAGAAAAAATCCCAATCAGACGCCGTCAGCGGGCGGCAGGTCAGTCGTGGTGTTTTTAACACGGGCACAGGCTTATCTCCTGGGTAATTTTCAATGATTACGAGGTCATCACTGTAAAACACATTCATTTGTTATATGAATGTGTTTCAGTTTGCACCGGCCCGTTTTAATACGGCGTCGCGTTTATAAAAAGAGCAATAAAGACCATTGTGAGGCCGTACCGTTACGGCCCTTTTAGGGATGATAATGACCAATAGCGCATTACCGGCGACATGTACGCCATTTGAACACTGTTTGGGGATCATCCGCCAGGCATCGGTGGAAATCCTGTTGTTGTTAGGTGTGCATGTTGCAGAGGGAAAAGACCCGCGCTGGTTTCTGGAACAGCTCGACCAGGCTCGCCTGAATCTGGGTGGCTGGGGGGCGGTAGCCAGACGATTGCAGATGAACGATGCGCAATTAAGCCAGTTCACCCTGCGGTTACGCCATCTTCAGCAAAACGTTCCCCAGTATGAAAGTGGTCAGGATGTCAGTGAAAACCAGCTCATTTCTGCGCTGCGTTTTGTCGCGTCTCTGGAGCAACTGCGCCAGCTTCAGCCGATCCTGCACTATCAAACCGATATTGAAAGTGGAGGACAGGAGGCGCAGCTGCAAGCGCAGAGCCAACTTCGTGCTATAGAGTTAACCCTCAAAGCCCTTGTCGCAAGGGTATGGCCGGACCAGCATCCGCTCAACAGCTTCCTGAAACAGCACTTCGGTGCTGACCGGCTACGCCGCTGGCTTAAGCTGGGTGAGGGGCGTGATGCGCTGGACGGCATGTTGTTTAGCGAGCTGGCGCTGATGGTGGTCGATAAGAAACTGTTCGTGCGCCACTTTACCCAGATTTTTAATGACACTTCGGTACTCACGCTGTTTGTCGAACCGCGCTTAACGCTGCGCATGTTTCTTGATGATTGCCGGATAGCACGTAATAGCGTCATTGCTCAGCAGCCGCTGACCTCGGTACAGCTGATGTTGTTAAAGTATCAGTACCGACAAATTACCCACCCCGTGCAGCGGGCGTTTGAAGAACGTCGTGTCCGCATCAATCCCGCATCGTATCTGGAATCTGATGAGGGTCTCGTTCGCCAGTTCTGGGAAACGGCAAAGCAAAAGGCTGAACAGACCGGGGATGATAAACACGAAATTGCCGACAGCATTGACCCACCAGAAAAGCGAGCGCAGCGTACGGCTGAAGAGCGTGAGCAGCTGATTTCCAACATGCTGTGGATCGCCGTTGGCGCGATGGTGCTGGCAATATCGCTGGGCGCATTCTGGTTATTTAGCTCGCCTGCGCCGCGGGTGACCGCCGGTCAATCGGTTGAAATCATACAAGAGGAACCGCGACGTGATGCACCTTCCGCACGGGAAGCCGTGACCCGCATGGGCATTTCGTGGGATGCGTTTACCATGCGGGCGGCTATCGATCGCAATGATACCCGCATTACGTCATTGTTTTTACAAGGCGGGATGGACTGGAAGCTGGCATGGACGGAGCAGGCGTTCTCTGCGGGCAATACTGCTGTGCTGAAGCTGTTGTTGCGCTATCCCTCGCAGATGGATGAAACCCAGCCCTGTCAGCAGTTTATGAGTACGCTAAGTCATGCGATGTCGAACGGCGCATCGCTGACGTCGCTGCATAAAAGCTATCTGCAAAGTTTTTGTGCTAAACCGGACGTTGTCGCGCGCCAACGGTATGACGCCGAGCAAGCCGAACGACGCGCTCGCGCGGAGCCAAACGCCGAAAACAAGAAATGGCAGAAAATTCATACCGCGCTGTATGACGCCATTAACTGACGGCCTGATAAGCAACGTCCTGTCAGACCGTTACGGCTCGCCGTAGAGACCGATTAATCGGCGCACGACGCCGTTGGTCCAGCCAAAGCCATCCTGCAACGGGTACTCGCCGCCGCCGCCTTCACGCGGCGTGCCGTCGGCGATATGGTACTTCTCGATAAGCTTATGGTGCTCCTGATAAAAAAGGTTAACCGTTTTCAACCAGTTGCGGGCAATCTCATCTCCCAGGTGGTCGTCACCGTACAGCTTGAAGCCCTGAATCGCCATCCACTGCAGCGGTGCCCAGCCGTTGGGTTTATCCCACTGTTCACCGGTTTCGTATTCCGTCGCCATAATACCCCCGGGGGTTAACAGACGGCTGCGTACGGCATTAGCGAGGCGGTCGGCTTGTGCATGGGTTGCCATACCGACATACAGCGGCACGATACTGGCGGCGGAGAAGAGGGCCATCTCTTCGCGTCGCCAGTCATAATCCCGATAACAGCCGTTTTCATCATCCCATAGAAAGTGGTCCACGGCGGCGCGGCGGTTGGTGGCTTTCTGGCGAAACAGAGCCTCGGTTTCGCGATCGCCTTTCAGTGCCGAAATGTTTGCAATGGTGCTTTCCAGTTTGTACAGGAAGGCGTTGAGATCAATGGGGATGAACTGGGTGGTGCGGATGCTGGCAAGGCGGCCCGCATCGCGCAGCCAGCGTGAGGAGTAATCCCAGCCGGAAGCCGCACCGGCACGCAAATCCCGGTACACCTCATTCGGCGGTCGGCCAGAATGCTTGGCCGTTTCGACGTCTTCGATCCACGATTCATCGCGCGGGGTATCACGATCGTCCCAATAACGGTTGAGCAGAGAACCATCCGGCATTCTGATGACATGACGGTACGCCTGGTTTAACGCCAGGGAATCTGCGCCATCCATCCAGAACGCGTATTCCATTTTGAGATGATCCAGATAACGCCGCGCGCCGCGCACGCCATCTTCTTCAAACAGTTCCACCATCAGTGCAAACACCGGCGGCTGAGAGCGACTCAGGTAGTAGGTCCGATTACCGTTCGGGATATGGCCATAGTTTTCAATCATCCAGGCAAAGTTATCCGCCATACATTTCAGCAGATCCCCCCGACCGCTCTCCGCCAGACCGAGCATAGTGAAGTAGGAATCCCAGTAGTAGGTTTCGCTAAAACGTCCGCCCGGCACAATATACGACTGCGGCAGCGCCAGCAGCGAGGACCAGGGAATGTGATCCTGCGGTTCGCGTGTCAGCACTGGCCACAGCTGGTCAATATGCTCTTTCAGAGAGTCCTGCGGGTTGGAAACGTACTCACTCGACGGGGTCTCGGGGAGCCAGAAATGGTTCTCAACAAAGCGCTGCAGGTCAAAGTCCCGGTGCCGCTTAACCTTGCGATAGCGGATCAAAATGTCCAGCGGGTCCATTTTGGGTGCGCAGTCGGGGAAGGTTTTGCTGTCGGCAAACAGCTTTGACGACTGAACATGTTCGAACAGTTCGAGGTAACGATCGGCGGGCGTTAACGCATCTGAGGCAGGCAGCCCTTCAATCATCTCCGGCTCAGGCTCTGCCTCAATCATTTCATCCAGCTTTAACTCGCACGGATCCATTTCATAAAGCAGATCGAGGTCGATCGTCAGTTCTTCTGAAGGGGCGTGGGGTAGTTTCTGGTTGAGCATAATGAGAAAGACCTCCGGTAAAGAGATGGTGAAAGGAAACGGCTATTGCCCGGCTGTCTGTTAAGCGTAGACATTCGCTTCGGTGTCGGGTGAGTAAAGCGTGCGGTTGATCACGTTCTTATGTTTTTTAATATTTAAAAAATAAAACTATCTTAATGATAATAATGAAGAATTACTGGTCTTGTGCGATCTGTATATTTTCCATTTTCAGAACATTCGATTGCAACGAGGTGTGAACAGAATCAGCTAACATCCGATCCCTGTAATAGGTGCAGGCTATTCTAATGATAGTTCTGGCCCATGTAATTGATTGATACTTATCAAAATAATACTCCACTTATTTTCTATGATGGTCAAGTCTGACAAAGACTGCGCATTAATTATTTCAATTTTCTGGGTCACAATAACTCACAACGGTGAGGGTAAAATAATGAAAATCATTACCCGTCTTACCGCGATTGCCATAACAGGCATCGTAATTTGTTATTTTGGATTATCCGGTTATGTGTGGTATCACGATAATCAACGTAGCAAACAGGCTGATGTTCAGGCCTCTACGCTGGAAGCCAATAATAAGGTATTAGGATTTTTACGCGAAAAGGGATGTGATTATTGTCACACGCCTTCAGCTGAATTACCTTTCTATTCTTCCTTTCCCGTCGCTAAACAATTGATGAATTATGACATTCAATTAGGATACAAATCATTCAATCTTGAAGCTGTTCGTGCCGCGCTGGTTGCGGATAAACCCGTTTCGCAAAGTGATTTGAATAAAATTGAATGGGTGATGCAGTATGACACCATGCCACCAACGCGTTATACCGCGCTGCACTGGGCCGGTAAGGTCAGCGATGCTGAGCGAGAAGACATTCTTGGCTGGGTAGCCAAACAACGTGAGCAGTACTACGCCAGCCGTGATACCGCCACGCAGCATCGCAATGAGCCCGTACAGCCAATACCGGAAAGTATTCCGACTGATGCCCGCAAAGTGGCGCTGGGCTTTACGCTGTATCATGACCCGCGCATTTCTGGCGACAGCACGATCTCCTGTGCGCACTGCCACGCCTTAAACGCAGGCGGTGTGGATGGCAGGAAAACGTCAATCGGTGTCGGTGGCGCCGTTGGACCGATTAATGCACCGACGGTGTTTAACTCGGTCTTTAACGTGGAACAATTCTGGGACGGTCGCGCACCAACATTGCAGGCGCAGGCGGGTGGTCCACCGTTAAACCCGATTGAAATGGCGTCGAAATCCTGGGATGAAATTATCCAGAAGTTAGATAAAGACCCGGTGCTGAAGCAAGAATTTATCACCGTTTATCCTCAGGGATTCAGCGGGGACAATATTACCGATGCGATTGCTGAGTTTGAGAAAACGCTGATTACGCCAAATGCACCGTTTGATAAATGGCTGCGGGGTGATGAAAGCGCGTTAACGGCTCAGCAAAAACATGGCTATCAATTATTTAAGGAAAATAAATGTGCCACCTGCCATGGCGGTATTATTTTAGGCGGGCGTTCATTTGAACCCTTAGGCTTGAAAAAGGACTTTAATTTTGGTGAGGTCACTGCCGTAGATATTGGTCGAATGAACGTCACCAATGAATTACGAGATAAGCTGCGCCAGAAAGTCCCTGGATTACGCAACGTTGCACTGACTGCGCCTTATTTCCACCGGGGAGATGTGCCAACCCTCGACGGCGCGGTAAAACTGATGCTGCGTTATCAGGTCGGCAAAGAACTGCCGCAAAAAGATATCGACGATATCGTGGCGTTCCTTGAAAGCCTCAACGGGATCTATACGCCGTATATGCAGGATAAGTGATTAATACAATGCCGAAGGGCGACTGATGCTTTATCTGGCCTACATATTACGGTGTTTGTAGGCCGGATAAGGCATTAGCTGCCATCCGGCATTTATAGTATTAACGCATGGTGACAAATTCTTCCGACGCGGTCGGGTGAATAGCGACTGTGTTGTCGAAGTCTTTCTTGGTCGCGCCCATTTTCAGTGCCACGGCAAAGCCCTGCAGCATTTCGTCCATGCCAAAGCCGATGCCGTGAATACCGACAATCTTCTCTTCCGGACCCACGCACACCAGCTTCATACGGCACGGCTGACGGTGTGTGGTGACAGCGGTATACATCGCGGTAAACGATGATTTATACACTTTCACCTGATCATCGCCGTGCTGCTCGCGCGCCTGTTGCTCGGTTAAGCCGACGGTGCCAATTGGCGGATGGCTGAAGACCACGGTCGGGATGTTGCTGTAGTCCAGATGTTCGTCCGGCTTGTTGTTAAACAGACGTTCGGACAGGCGACGACCCGCGGCAACGGCAACCGGCGTTAATTCAACGGCACCGGTGTTATCGCCCACGGCGTAAATTCCTGGAACGCTAGTATTCTGGTATTTATCAACGATGATGTAGCCTTTTTCGTTGGTTTTCACGCCAGTAACCGCCAGGTTAAAGTTATCGGTTGCCGGTTCACGGCCAATCGCCCAGATCAGGCAATCCACGGTCTGGCTACGACCATCTTCCAGCTCCAGGGTCAGGCTGCCATCTGCATTTTTAACCACCGCTTTTGGAATCGCGTGTGTATGCAGGGTCGGGCCTTCGGCATTCATTACCTCAACCAGCGTGTCGACGATCATCGGGTCAAAGCTGCGCAGCGGCGCGTGTTTACGCACGAACAGATGTGTTTCTGCGCCCAGGCCGTTAATCACGCCAGCCAGTTCAACGGCGATGTAACCTGCACCAACTACCGCAACGCGCTTCGGCAGGGCCGGCAGTTCAAAGAAACCGTCGGAATCAATACCGTATTCCACGCCTGGAATGTTCGGGTGGCTCGGGCGGCCGCCGGTGGCAATCAAAATATGATCGGCGGTGATGGTTTCACCGTTTACTTCAATGGTCTTGGCATCAACGAAGCGGGCAAAACCTTTGATCACATCGACATTATTTTTACCCAGTACGTTGTCGTACGAGGTGTGAATGCGGTCGATATAGGCGGTACGGGTGGCAATCAGCTTGTCCCAGTCGAATTTATTGATGGTGGTATCGAAGCCGTAGTCCGGGCCGTACATATGGATCGCTTCACGAACCTGTGCGGCATGCCACATCACTTTCTTCGGTACACAGCCAACGTTGACGCAGGTACCGCCCAGTTCTTTGGCCTCAATCAACGCGCATTTCTGACCGTACATGGCCGCGCGGTTAATGGAGGCGATACCGCCGCTGCCGCCGCCGATAGCGATGTAATCATAGTGTTTGGTCATGACCGCTCCTTCATGTTCATTGTAGGGCGGAGAAGCGTTATGCCTTCCGCCAAAATATTCGCGATTGTATACCTGAAATCAAAAGGTTCCACCGATGGCTGCGATTACTCCGGTACGATCCAGCTTACCGAGGTATGTCCGGTTCCCGCCGGAACCAGTTTGCGGTGCAGCCATGGCAGCACATTGTTCATTTGCTGTTCCAGCTTCCACGGTGGGTTAACCACAATCATGCCGGACGCCGTCATGCCGCGTTGATCGCTGTCCGGACGAACCGCCAGCTCAATTTGCAGGATGCGGCGAATGCCGGTCGCTTCCAGCTCTTTGGTCATGCGTTTGATTTGCTGGCGCAGGACTACCGGATACCACAGGGCATAGGTGCCGGTTGCGAAACGCTTATAGCCTTCGTGGATACCGGCCACTACCGCCTGGTAGTCGGTTTTAATTTCGTACGGCGGATCGATGAGGATCAGCCCGCGACGGGAGACGGGTGGTAATTTCGATTTCAACTGCTGATAGCCGTCGGCTTTTGCCACGCGCGCGCGCTCATCTTTCTGGAATTCGGAGCGCAGCAGCGGAAAATCGCTCGGGTGCAGTTCGGTTAGCTGCAGGCTGTCCTGCGCGCGCAGCAACTGGCGGGCAATCAGCGGAGAGCCTGGGTAGTAGCGCAGTTGACCGCTACGGTTGAAATGATTCACTACGCTGATGTACGGCTCGAGTTCTGCCGGCAGGTCGTCCTGCTGCCAGATGCGGGCGATGCCTTCCAGATACTCACCGGTACGTTCAGCACGTTCACTGCTCAGCTGATAACGGCCCGCACCGGCGTGGGTGTCCAGATAGAGAAACGGTTTATCTTTCTCTTTGAGCGACTCGATGATCAGGCTCTGAACCGTGTGTTTAAGGACGTCGGCGTGGTTGCCTGCGTGATAACTGTGGCGATAACTGAGCATGGGTAAACGTGTTCCAGGTTGTAAACGTAGGCCCGATAAGCTGCGTACCATCGGGCGAAAATAGAGCGTATCGCCACAGTATACAGAAAAGTCGTCACTGCCGCGAAAGCGCAACGCCTGGCATTGAAATCCTCTACACTTAACCCCATTCTACAAATAATATGCACAGCGCCGGATGCGCGCTTCATTCACTCTTTTCTACAGGACTGCGCTAATGACCAATCCATTGCTGACTCCCTTCGAACTGCCGCCGTTTTCCAAAATTCAGCCGGAGCATGTTGTACCCGCCGTCACTAAGGCGCTGAACGACTGCCGCGAAAACGTCGAGCGCGTGGTTGCGCAGGGGGCGCCATATACCTGGGAAAATCTTTGCCAGCGGCTGGCGGAAGTGGACGATGTCCTGGGGCGTATCTTCTCTCCGGTCAGCCATCTGAACTCGGTGAAAAACAGCCCGGAACTGCGCGAAGCCTACGAACAAACGCTGCCGCTGCTGTCTGAGTACAGCACCTGGGTTGGGCAACATGAAGGCCTGTACCAGGCGTACCGCGATCTGCGTGAAGGTGACCATTACGCCACTCTGAATACCGCGCAGAAAAAAGCCGTCGATAACGCCCTGCGTGACTTTGAGCTTTCTGGTATCGGCCTGCCGAAAGAAAAACAGCAGCGCTACGGTGAAATCGCGACCCGCCTGTCTGAACTTGGCAACCTGTACAGCAACAACGTGCTCGACGCCACCATGGGCTGGACCAAACTGATCACCGACGAATCTGAGCTGGCTGGCATGCCGGAAAGTGCGCTGGCGGCAGCAAAAGCCCAGGCCGAAGCCAAAGAGCAGGAAGGTTATCTGCTGACGCTGGATATCCCGAGCTATCTGCCGGTGATGACCTACTGCGACAACCAGGCATTGCGTGAAGAAATGTACCGCGCCTACTCCACCCGTGCGTCCGATCAGGGGCCCAATGCGGGCAAATGGGACAACAGCCCGGTGATGGAAGAGATCCTCGCGCTGCGCCACGAGCTGGCTCAATTGCTGGGCTTTGAAAGCTATGCCTTTAAATCTCTCGCCACTAAAATGGCCGAGAACCCGCAGCAGGTGCTCGACTTCCTGACCGATCTGGCAAAACGTGCCCGTCCGCAGGGTGAAAAAGAGCTGGCCCAGCTGCGCGCCTTCGCCAAAGCAGAGTTTGGCGTTGATGAGCTGCAGCCGTGGGATATCGCCTACTACAGCGAGAAACAGAAACAGCACCTGTACAGCATCAGCGACGAGCAGTTGCGCCCGTACTTCCCGGAAAACAAAGCCGTAAACGGCCTGTTCGAAGTGGTTAAGCGTATTTATGGCATCACTGCCAAAGAGCGTACCGATGTTGACGTCTGGCACCCGGAAGTGCGTTTCTTTGAGCTGTATGACGAACACAACGAACTGCGCGGCAGCTTCTATCTGGATCTTTATGCGCGTGAAAACAAGCGCGGTGGGGCATGGATGGACGACTGCGTCGGGCAGATGCGTAAAACAGACGGCACGCTGCAAAAACCGGTCGCTTACCTGACCTGCAACTTTAACCGTCCGGTCAGCGGCAAGCCGGCGTTGTTTACCCACGATGAAGTGATTACCCTGTTCCACGAGTTCGGTCACGGCCTGCATCATATGCTGACCCGCATCGAAACGGCCGGTGTTTCCGGTATCAACGGTGTGCCGTGGGATGCTGTCGAACTGCCAAGCCAGTTTATGGAAAACTGGTGCTGGGAGCCGGAAGCGCTGGCGTTTATCTCCGGTCACTATGAAACCGGTGAGCCGCTGCCTAAAGAACTGCTGGATAAAATGCTGGCGGCGAAAAACTACCAGGCGGCGCTGTTCATCCTGCGTCAGCTGGAGTTCGGCCTGTTCGACTTCCGTCTGCACGCTGAGTTTAACCCGCAGCAAGGGGCGAAAATTCTCGACACCCTGGCGGAGATTAAAAAGCAGGTTGCCGTGGTGCCGGGCCCAACATGGGGTCGCTTCCCGCACGCTTTCAGCCATATTTTTGCCGGGGGTTATGCGGCGGGATATTACAGCTATCTGTGGGCTGACGTGCTGGCGGCGGACGCCTTCTCCCGCTTTGAAGACGAAGGGATTTTCAACCGTGAAACCGGCCAGTCGTTCCTCGATAACATCCTGACCCGTGGGGGTTCCGAAGAGCCTATGGAGCTGTTCAAACGCTTCCGTGGCCGTGAACCGCAACTGGATGCGATGCTGGACCATTACGGCATCAAGGGCTGAAGACTGGCGTGAAAATTTGTTTACTGGATGAAACGGGCGCCGGAGACGGCGCCTTATCTGTTCTGGCTGCTCGCTGGGGACTGGAACACGATGAAGACAATCTGATGGCGCTGGTGATGACACCGGCGCATCTGGAACTGCGCAAGCGCGATGAACCCAAGCTCGGCGGCATCTTCGTTGATTTTGTCGGCGGGGCGATGGCCCACCGGCGCAAATTTGGCGGCGGTCGCGGTGAAGCGGTGGCGAAAGCCGTTGGCGTGAAAGGCGATTATCTGCCGGACGTGGTGGACGCGACGGCCGGGTTGGGACGCGATGCGTTCGTGCTGGCCTCCGTGGGCTGTCGCGTACGGATGCTGGAACGTAACCCGGTAGTGGCGGCGTTGCTCGACGATGGCCTGGCGCGCGGTTATGCCGATGCGGAAATTGGCCCGTGGTTGCAGGCGCGTTTGCAGTTAATTCATGCATCCAGCCTGACGGCGCTCACCGATATCACCCCACGCCCGCAGGTGGTATACCTCGACCCGATGTTCCCGCATAAGCAGAAAAGCGCGTTGGTGAAAAAAGAGATGCGCGTGTTTCAGTCGCTGGTGGGGCCGGATTTAGATGCCGATGGCCTGCTGGAGCCTGCGCGCCAGTTAGCCACTAAACGCGTGGTGGTCAAGCGCCCGGACTATGCCCCGCCGCTGGCGGAGGTGGCAACGCCGAACGCGGTGGTGACCAAAGGGCACCGGTTTGATATTTATGCCGGAACTCCGTAGGCCGGATAACACGCGTCGCGTCGCCATCCGGCATGGTTTGCTGCCCGATGGCGCTGCGCTTATCGGGCGTACGCGCAGCCTTGCGAGTACGCTGACATCCGGCAATATCAATTACACAAACGGTGCCAGCGGGTCGGCAATCTCAAAGGCGACCGCACGGTCCGCTTTCGGTGGATAAATCAGCTCGCTGACGATTGAACGCTTCAGTTCCTTCGCCTCTGCGCGCGTCAGTTTCACCTGCTGATCCCAGCCTTCGCTGTACACCGCGCCCCACGCGCCCAGATCCAGACAGGTGACGTAGTTTTCCTGGCGATAGGGCAGTGGCATCACATCTAACAGGCTGGCAGCGGCATTGTTCCCGGCGAATTTACCCAACAGAATCGCGTGCTGGCAGGTCATTAAGGCGTGGTTGCCTTTGTCATCAGTGGCGGCCCAGGCGACATCACCCGTCGCGTAGATATCCTCGTGGCCCACAACCTGAAGATGCGCATTCACATGCAGACGGCCCTGACGATCGCGCGGGGCGTCGATCTGTGCCGTTAAGCCGTTTGCCTGCACGCCGACCGTCCAGATAACGGTTTGTGATGTAATCGTCTGCCCGTCTTTCAGCGTCACGCCGGACGCATCCACGCTTTCGACTTCTGCATTGACCCGCCATTCCACACCCAGTTCAGCGGAGGCTTCGGCGATCACATCGCGCAGCTCCTGGCTCCAGCGTGCACCCGGTTGCGGGCCGCGTTCAACTACGACAACTCTGGTCTTAGCATCAGCGCCGAGAATGTCGCGCAGGCGACCCGGTAATTCCAGAGCCATTTCGATCCCGGTAAAGCCGCCGCCGCAGACCACCACGGTATTGCGCGCCTCGCTTTCTGGTCTGTGCGCGAGATCTTTCAGATGCTGCTCCAGTACGGTTGCGCTTTCCAGCTGATCGAGGTCGAAGGCGTGCTGCGCAGCGCCGGCAACCCTATTGCGATTAACTTCACTGCCGCTGGCCAGAATCAGCCGGTCGTAGCGGAGAAGCTGTTTTTGGCCCGTTGCGTCCGTCCAGCTCACTTCTTTAGATTGTGGAAGCAACTGGGTAACCGTGCCGCGCAGGAAGTTCACACCGGTGACATCAAACAGCGGCTGCAGTGGCGCAACCAGCGTCTGGACATCATTCTCATAAAAACGCGGGCGCACGCGCAGCTCTGGCTGCGGCGCAATAACAGTAATATCAATGGACTGCTGATGTTTATCCGCCAGTCGTGCGGCGCTTAATGCTGCCCACATACCGGCAAAACCGGCGCCCACGATCAGAATTTTTTTACGCATTGGCGTTTCTCACTGGTGACTATGAATTATTTACTCGGATTTTATTGGTCGTAGTTGAAGATTGCAATGTGATTTCCTGTAAAAACGCTTCTTTGTCTGTCGAATTGTATTTATGTATTTGATATTTAATGAATTAAATTTTATTTATGAGCGGGTGATTTCTGAGTATCTGGTATGTGCAGGCCGAAAAAGTTACAATAACTCAGATTCATTTTGGCTGAGATAAGAACATGGCATTCTACAGTTCCGGGGTTGAGTACGGCATCCATAGCCTGATGTGTATGGTTGACAGTAAGGGGGATGCGCGGGATATGAGCGTACGGGAAATTGCTGAGCTACAAAGCGTGCCGTATGACTATCTGGCGAAGATCTTCACCCGTCTGTCGAAGGCCGGACTGGTGCGCAGCAGTGAAGGAAAGGGCGGCGGTTTTCAGCTCGCCAGGCCCGCCGAGCACATCACGGTGCTGGACGTGGTCAATGCCATTGACGGCGATAAGCGCATCTTCGAATGCCGTGAAATCCGCCAGCGCTTAGCGGTCTTTGAGGAGCATCCGCCGGAGTGGGCCTGTGAAGGGATTTGCGGCGTGCGCTCAGTGATGGATATGGCGCAGCAGCGTATGGAAGAGGCGCTTGGTCAGCACACGATCCTGGATTTGGCACGTAAGATGTATCGCAAAGCACCGGATACGTTTGTCGTAGAAGTGCAGGACTGGATCGACGCACGCAAAGGATAACCACTAAAAATGCCCGATAGCGCAAGGCGTATCGGGCATAATGAATGTAGGCCGGATAAGGCAATAGCCGCCATCCGGCACGGCGTATTACTGTTCAGTACTCGGCGTATTAATCATCCGGTTCAGCCAGGGCACCATAATCGCCATCACTACCGTGACGGCCAGCGTGACCAGACCGATTTTACTAAAGACGTTGGTATAGATAGGCAGCGTCTGTAGCGGGTCAGTGATGTTTTCCGGTACCGCGGTGAACGTTGCCACATAGCCACCCATCAGGAACGCTGCAGCCTGGGTCAGGAACCACATCCCCAGAATAAAGCCCATCAGATGCTGCGGCACCAGCGCGGCGACCATGGCCAGCCCCAGGGCGCTAATCAGCAACTCACCCAGACTCTGGAAAAGATATACCAGTACAATGAACCACGGCGAGGTCAGCCCCTGCGCATCGGCAAACCACATACCCGCGGCAGCAGCGGTCAGGAAGCCCAGCGAGCACAGGAACATACCGAGCGTGAACTTCATCGGCATGGTCAGGTCTTTGCCCTTGTTGCCCAGACGGGTATAAATCACTGCCAGTACCGGGCTGGCAAGCACCACCCAGAACGGGTTCAATGCTTGGAAGCTCACCGGGTTGATGGCGAAACCGAGAATTTCATGGTGTACGTTATTGATGGCAAAGAAGTTCAGTGATGTCGGCATCTGCGCGTACAGCACGTAGAACACCACTGCTTCCAGCATCAGGATAAAGGCCACAAACATCTTATTGCGCCCGGTTTTATCCAGTTTGAATGCCTGACGGAAGAAGATGATGGTGACGATAATCGACAGGACGATCAGCACCAGGTTGGCAACTTTCACGTTGTGCATCAACCAGGCGCACACGAATATCATCACCACGGTACCGGCCAGTACACACAGCAGATTGCGGAATACCAGCGGCTTATGGTCCGGCTCAGAACCGATATCCTTCACCATGCCACGGCAGGCAAAATAGACCAGCAGTGCAACGATAAGTCCCGCGCCACACAGGTTGTAAGTCACCGCATAGCCAAACTTATCGGCAATGACCGGCGCCAGCGACAGCGACAGCAGGGAGCCGATGTTAATCGACATATAAAACAGGGTGAAGGCGCCGTCCAGTCGGGCGTCTTTTGGCGGATAGCATTTTGACAGCAAGCTGGCTGGGTTGGCTTTAAACAGCCCGTTACCTACGGCGATGGTACCCAACGCGATAAAAATCAGGTCGGGTTTCAGCAGCGACATTCCGGTCATGAAATAGCCAATGGCTAACACGATGGCGCCGAGAACCAGCGTGCGCTTGGTGCCCAACAGGTGGTCGCCAACGTAGCCACCAATGGATATCAGGCCGTACACCAGCGCAGCAAACGCACCGAAGGTGATAAACGCCTGTTCCTGAGAGAAGCCGAGTTGTTTAACAAAAAATACCGCCAGGATGCCCTGAACGCCGTAATAGCCAAATCGTTCCCATAATTCTACAAAAAAGATCATGAAGAACGGACGAGGTTGCTGCAGCAAGCCCGTAGGTGCTCGTGTATTCATATTCCTTCGCCTTTCAAAGCCATCCCGAAAAGTATGAACGCGTATTCTAAAACGCGCCGAAAAAGTCTTATTTTGTTATAGACTGCGGTGATAGGCCGCGCGGGTAGAGTATTATAGAGATAGTTTTCGATCCAATTAGTTGATCACACTAATTATGATTTATTTGTTGGATTGATGTACTGATAGGAAATAATTTTCACGCAAGGTACAAAAACAAAAACGCCCGCACAGGCGGGCGCTTACAGGCTTAAATGTTTACAGCGGGGCAGGTTACCCCCCGACAGCTAGCATTTTATGCTTCTTCGTCATCTCGCAGCGGGACAATCAACATGTCGACGTGAACGGTGTTGATCAGCTGGCGCGCAGAGGACATCAGCTTGCTCCAGAAATCCTGGTGATGGCCGCACACGACAAGATCCATATCGTATTTTTTGATGGCATCAACCAGAACCTGACCCAGATCGCCGCTACCGCTCAGGGTTTCGGTGATAGGGTAGCCTGCGTTGGTGGACAGTTCGGTTAACGCGTGATGAGTTTCTTCAGAAATGCGTTTCTGCATGTCGCCCAGATTTACGTCGATTAGCCCGGTGTACAGGTCGGAATAGTTTACGTCAACGTGGATAAGGGAAACTTTTGCATTGTAAGGCCGCGCCATAGAGACCGCTTTTTCAACCAGAACTTTGCTTTCCGGAGAAAGATCAACCGCGATGAGAATGTGTTTATAAGCCATAGTGTTACTCCTTCCATAAGTTGTCGATGACTAGCCTTCTGGCGATCGTTTGCCGCCGCGTCATCCGCATCCTGCGGACCTTACGCGCGGGGCTAGCCCAGTCGTAAAGACGTACCCTATAGGGACTATCCTTACATTATAGCGACCAGAATAATCCGTCAATCCACCTTGATTGCCAAGTAGTTAAACAAATTTTTCAGTTAATTGTATTGATAGTGATTAACCTTCTGGCAAAAAAATTAACTAATCTCCTACACTATCTAGAGAGGCGCTCGGATGCGTGACACTAACACGAGCGGTTTCGGTAGCACTCTTCACTGCATAGTTTGGTAGGGTATCGGGGAGCGGTAGTCCCGGAGAGGAACTCCGTGGGCGGGTCGCCGGGGAGGGGGTATGATAAGCACCATTGCGTTATTCTGGGCTTTGTGTGTCGTTTGCATTGTTAATATGGCGCGCTATTTCTCGTCGTTGCGCGCACTGTTAGTGGTACTTCGTGGTTGCGATCCATTGCTTTACCAGTATGTTGATGGCGGAGGCTTTTTTACCTCGCATGGGCAACCCAACAAGCAGATGCGTCTGGTGTGGTATATCTACGCTCAGCGCTATCGCGATCATCATGATGATGAGTTTATTCGCCGCTGTGAGCGCGTGCGCGGTCAGTTCATTCTCACCAGTTCGTTATGTGGGCTGGTATTAATCAGTATGGTTGCGCTGATTATCTGGCACTGAACCTGATGACAGCGTAAAAAAAAGCGGACCTGTTTGCAGGCCCGCTTTTTTATTGCGCATTCGCTTAGATAAGCTTCAGGGAGAGCCAGTACAGCCCCCCGGAAAGAATAATCGCCGCAGGCAGGGTGAAGACCCAGGCCATCAGAATGCTGGTCACTGTTTTACGCTGTAAGCCGCCACCGTCAACGACCATCGTACCCGCAACGGAAGAGGAGAGTACGTGGGTGGTGGAAACTGGCATACCGGTATAACTGGCGAGACCGATAGAGACGGCGGCCGTCATCTGCGCCGACATCCCCTGAGCATAGGTCATGCCTTTCTTACCGATTTTCTCACCGATAGTGGTTGCCACGCGACGCCAGCCAATCATCGTACCGCAGCCCAGAGCCAGCGCAACGGCCATGATGATCCACACCGGAGCGTACTCAATGGTGCTCAGCATGTCGGTTTTCAGTTTCTTCAACAGACGCTGATCGTCGTTGCTTACACCAGGCAGTTTCACGACCTTATCGGTGGTATCGGAAATGCACAGCATAATACGGCGCAGTTGTCCGCGCTGCTCAACGCTTAACTTGTCGTAGGTTTCCAGATTCGCCAGCATACCTTTCGCACGTTCCAGCGCGTTAATGGTATTAGCCGGGTGGCAATGGAACTCTGTCGTCGTCGCTGTACCTGTTTCCGTCGGTGACGGAATCAACTGGTCTACGCCGGTCGCCTGCTTGAGCAGGTCAGGACGTTGCTGGAAGAAGGTTTCGACGTTATTGATAGCATCGCGGGTACGGGTAATTTCGTAACCGGAAGCGTTCATATTCACCACGAAACCGGCAGGTGCTACGCCAATCAGTACCAGCATGACCAGACCAATGCCTTTCTGCCCGTCGTTTGCGCCATGAGAGAACGCCACGCCGATTGCGGAGAGGATCAGTGCGATACGCGTCCAGAATGGCGGCTTTTTCTTGCCGTCTTTCTTTTCACGCTCTGCTGGCGTCAGGTGAATACGGGCACGTTTTTTAGTACCGCTCCAGTAGCGACGCAGCAAAAAGATCAGGCCGCCTGCAACCACCAGGCCGACAATCGGCGAGATGATAAGAGAGGCAAAAATACCTATCACTTTCGGGATGTTAAGTGCATCCACGACCGATGTGCCGTTCATCAATGCATTGGTTAAACCAATGCCGATAATCGCGCCAATCAGCGTGTGGGAGCTGGATGCAGGCAAACCAAAGTACCAGGTACCCAGGTTCCAGATAATTGCCGCCAACAGCATAGAGAACACCATGGCAAGGCCATGTGATGAACCCATGTTGAGCAACAGATCCGTTGGCAACATATGCACGATGGCATACGCTACGCTGAGACCGCCCAGCAAAACACCAAAGAAGTTAAACACCGCAGCCATGATCACCGCCAATTGCGAACGCATGGCACGGGTGTAGATCACGGTAGCGACGGCATTGGCTGTATCATGGAAGCCGTTAATTGCTTCGTAGAACAGAACAAAAGCCAGAGCAAGCAAGAGTAAAAGCCCGGTATGTAAATCCAGGCCAGCAAACAAATGTAGCATAGGACGTTACGCCATTTTGAGGACATGAACGCGGCGCATTATCAGTGACTTTGGCGGCGCGGGCAAAGTGAAATATAGAGTTTTTTTGATTTGTCTCCTGCTTTGGTTTACCCCACTAAAGAATTATCCTATATAATTCAGACAAATACCTATTATTGGTGGTTTGGTGCTGGTGCGACCACTGAGGAATCTTTACAATTCACGCCCGCTTTTTAGAGAGGATCGCAACGTGGAAAGGTTTGATACCGTTATTATAGGCGCTGGCGCAGCGGGTATGTTCTGTGCCGCGCAGGCAGGACAAGCTGGGAGTCGCGTACTGCTCATTGATAATGGTAAAAAGCCCGGGCGCAAGATCCTCATGTCCGGCGGAGGGCGCTGTAACTTTACCAATCTTTATGTCGAACCTGCGGCCTATTTAAGTCAAAACCCTCATTTCTGTAAGTCAGCGCTGGCACGCTATACCCAATGGGACTTTATCGATCTGGTGGGCAAACACGGTATTGCCTGGCATGAAAAAACGCTCGGCCAGCTTTTTTGCGACGACTCCGCGCAGCAAATAGTCGATATGCTGGTGGCGGAATGCGAAAAAGGTAACGTGACGATGCGCTTACGTAGCGAAGTCCTGAGCGTCGCACGGGATGATGATGGCTTTACGCTGGAGCTTAACGGCGCAACCGTTGGTGCGACAAAACTGGTGATTGCCAGCGGCGGGCTTTCGATGCCGGGCCTGGGTGCGACGCCGTTTGGTTATAAAATTGCCGAACAATTTGGCCTGAATGTGCTGCCAACGCGTGCGGGTCTGGTGCCTTTTACGCTGCATAAGCCGTTACTGGAGCAGCTTCAGGTGCTTTCCGGCGTGTCTGTTCCTTCGGTCATTACCGCCGAGGACGGCACCGTCTTTCGTGAAAACCTGCTCTTTACGCACCGTGGGTTGTCAGGGCCGGCCGTTTTACAAATTTCCAGTTTTTGGCAGCCGGGCGAGTTTGTCAGCATTAATTTGTTGCCAGATGTGGATCTCGGAAGCTTTCTCGATGAGCAGCGCAGCGCGCACCCCAATCAGAGCCTGAAGAACACGCTGGCGATGCAATTACCGAAGCGACTGGTGGAGTGTTTGCAGCAGTTGGGGCAAATCCCTGACGTGACGTTGAAGCAACTTAACGTACGCGATCAGCAAACGCTGGTGGAAACACTGACCGAATGGCGCGTGCAGCCAAACGGCACGGAAGGCTATCGTACGGCAGAGGTGACGCTGGGCGGCGTCGACACTAACGAACTGTCATCGCGGACCATGGAAGCCCGTAAAGTACCGGGCCTTTATTTCATCGGCGAAGTGATGGACGTCACCGGCTGGCTGGGTGGTTATAACTTCCAGTGGGCATGGTCGAGCGCCTGGGCGTGTGCGCAGGATTTAGTCGATGTCCGAGGACAATAAAGTTGTACACAAAGCACTAAAGTTGTAACCATTCTCAAAAAACGACGCTAATGTTGTATACTTACTGAATGTGTGGTTATAGGGTTGGAGACTATAAAATGCACATATAGGTACGTATCAATGTCGTTTTTAGGGTACGATCATGGCTAGGGGTAGGCGTCTCAAATCCTATTTGGATTATGAAAATGCGCTAGGTGACGGCATAGGAGTGGGCTATGGCCAAAGTTATCAGCCCTGGCTTAGAGCTCAGGACGTTAAATCCCGTGGAAACCGTTCGATAGTCTTTGGCCTTAAGACGTTTCGAAACCATCATCTCCTTTCTTCTGTCGAAAGTAACTTTTTCTATCTGGCTGAGTTTAATGACTCGGTGATTGATATCCGGGAACAATTCCCACTCTTTCCTCTCCGGCTTACCCAACAAATAGCAAATCATCTACATTTTCAACATCCTATGGTGAGGTGATGTAGCCCCCTGAAACAC
>NZ_SZWV01000011.1:2463-2704 GCF_005280945.1 Citrobacter sp. wls718 | reverse complement strand
GGAAATATAGGGGCCAATCCACAAGGCATAATGTTGGAACAGCGTGTGATACACACTTAGCATCATGTTTTGTATGTGTTTTTTTTAAAACTTTACAACTTTAAAGTCTTTTTCAGGTTAAAGGATACAACTTTAATGTCTCTACACAGTCGACTGCTAACACCTGAGCACCAGGATAGAAACTGTTCTCCAGGCTGGATCGGCGATACATCCGGCCTGTTGAGTATTTTTTCCCTCCTTC
>NZ_SZWV01000011.1:0-2426 GCF_005280945.1 Citrobacter sp. wls718 | reverse complement strand
TCCCTCCCTCCCTCTATTCATGCGTGAACATATAAATCCCAGGCATTACCCTAAAACCACCTTCCTGAAATGTACCTCTCAGAGAGTTGCAGCAGAACGATTCGTGCCAGGCTGAACGGTATTTCTTGCGTAAAAATGCGAATTAAATGTGATATCGATCGCGTTTTTGTGATTTTCAGACGGCTTGAATTTAACAATTAGAAATTTGTAAATAATCAAATGTGGATAATGAATGTCCTACTCACGGAGTAGAGAGTAGGATTGAAATTGATGTAAATCAATTTTTGCCAATGCTAATTGCAGGTAAACATTAATCCATATTCATAATTCTAAATACCCTAATATTTATGAATTTTAAAATGGTTAAGAGCGTTTAATGTCATAATTGTTTAGTATTTTTGAATATTTAATTTTTATTGGGTATTGGATGCCTTGATGTTTTAATTTACTGTTTTAAAACAGCAGCTTATTTTTTGGTACTAAATGGTTATTCAGTGCTCTGTCCCAATAACGATTATAAATTATATTTATATAATTATTCCATTTAACAAATAGTATCAAAATTGAACTGTTATGTTTTTATGTATTACTATCTGCAAATATTATTTCAGACTGTAAAAATTTTAGAGGCCGGGTAACGGGCCAAAGCGGTGATATTACGCTGGAAGCGGACAGAGGCACGATTGCGCTGGATAAAGCAGGCCATGTCAATGCGGACAATAATCTGACACTGATGGCCGCAACCGGCGCGAATGGAAAGGTGACGGTAACGGGTAACTCTGCGGCAACCAGTTCGGTTAATGCTAAAAAAATGACCATTAATGCTGGTCAGGTGGCGATTTCTAATATCAACCTTACTGCGACAGACAGCAACAGCATTACCGGTGGCAAAGTGTCCATCGCAAACTCATACCTCTCGGCCAACGGCGGCGATCTTAAAATAAATGCGACAGCCACGGACCGTGCTACACAGGCGATGACTGTTACGGGTACAAATATATTAACTGCACGAGGAGGGGATATCCGTATCACTGCTGCCTCAGCTGACGGTGTTAATGGCGGTGCGATTGTTATGTCTGGCGACACGACATTGAATGCGGACCATAGCTATATATCTGGTACTTCTACTTATAATAATACGGGTGCAAAAATTAGCGGGAACCTGGTGGCAAGTGGTGATTTGGATATTACAGGTACCATCACCTCTATGACAGGTAACTATGACAATATCGCGCTGGATATTTCCAATGCTCATATTCAGGCTGATACCGCTGGAACACTGAAAATAGACGGAATTATTTCAGGCGGTAGTGCGGAAAAAGCAAAAGCACTCTATTTGTCAGGAACTACACTGAAAGCTGGAGCTCTGAATATTACGGGGAAGGCAGTAACTGGTGATATGCCGGCAATGAGAATTGCTGGTACGAATACACTGACAGCCCAAAATGGAGACATCCGTATTATTGCCTCATCGAATGGAGGGGTAAGTGGCGGTGCGCTCGTAATGTCTGGCAACACGACTCTGAATGCAGGGCACAGTTATATCAGCGGGGTTTCAGCATATAATAATACCGGCGCAACAATCAGTGGTACTTTAACTGCAAGCGGTGATCTGGACATCACTGGCACAAATAACACAATGACGGGTAATTTTGCTCATAGTGCACTGGTGATATCGAATGCTAACATTCATGCTGGCAGTGCGAGTAATTTAAACGTAAGTGGGAAGGTTTTAGGCGGTTCGGCTGCAAGTTCAACGGCGTTATCAGTCTCTGGTTCATCATTTGATGGTGGTAGCCTGAATATTCTCGGAATGAATAAATCCGGAGGCAAAGGCTTCAATATTTCGAATACAACCCTTCAAGGCGGGCTGGCTGATCTTTCCTCAGTTACGCTCAGCTCCGCTGGCTCAGCGGCATCAACAACTAATCTCATGAACAGCAGCCTGTTTGCTGGTTCTAATTCAAACATAATTTCAACATTTGTTCAGGCCGGTATAGAGAACTTCACTGAAATTACTGGAGAAGTACAAGCTCTCCTGACGGTACTAAACGAAAGTTTAGCTGCAGCCTCTAATGGTGACTGGAATGTCGACTGGTCGGCGAAAGGTGGTGGCTGGTCATTTGATATGGGTGGGGCTACTTTTAATGTTGGTGGTAATGCAAACATTAAGGGGTTAGGGTTCAATCATGCAAATCTCAATGTTTTTAAGAATTTATCAATAGGCGACGAGTCGCAAGGGTTAACGAAGTTAGCCTTAACTAATACACAGGTAGCTGGTGATTTTATACTCAAAGGGATAAATGTAATTCTTGATCGAAGCGATGTAAATGTGCGTGGGGATTTATTAATTGGTGGTGAAAAAAATGTAACTTTTGATCGAAGTGATGTAACTGTGCGTGGGGTAATGACTCCAACTTATTGAT
>NZ_SZWV01000069.1:100028-109223 GCF_005280945.1 Citrobacter sp. wls718 | reverse complement strand
GTCCACTTTTGTACGGCACGCTACTCATAAGATGCAGAACAATTTACGTTTCTGATAAAAAAGAAAAGGCTGGAAGCAAATGTCAAAAGTTGAATTCACTTACCAGGCGCCTTTCCCGCTGGGGGAAGACAAAACTGAGTACTATCTGCTGACATCCGATCACGTCAGCGTCGGCGAGTTTGAAGGCGAGACAATCCTCAAGGTAGAACCAGAAGCACTGACGCTCCTGGCCCAGCAAGCCTTCCACGATGCCTCCTTCATGCTCCGCCCGGAACACCAGCAGCAAGTCGCCTCCATTCTTCACGATCCAGAAGCCAGCGAAAACGATAAGTACGTGGCGCTGCAATTCCTGAGAAACTCTGAAATCGCCGCCAAAGGCGTGCTGCCAACCTGTCAGGATACCGGCACGGCTATTATCATGGGTAAAAAAGGCCAACGCGTCTGGACCGGTGGCGGGGACGAAGCCGCGCTCTCCAAAGGTGTCTTTAATACCTACATTGAAGATAACCTGCGCTATTCACAAAACGCCGCACTGGATATGTACAAAGAGGTCAATACCGGGACGAACCTGCCCGCGCAAATCGACCTGTACAGCGTGGATGGTGACGAAT
Organism: Citrobacter sp. wls718; assembly: GCF_005280945.1. Lineage (NCBI taxonomy): Bacteria > Pseudomonadati > Pseudomonadota > Gammaproteobacteria > Enterobacterales > Enterobacteriaceae > Citrobacter > Citrobacter sp. wls718. The sequence continues at coordinate 108,612 of NZ_SZWV01000069.1, read as the reverse complement.
ACAAATTCCTGTGTGTGGCCAAAGGCGGCGGCTCAGCAAACAAAACGTACCTCTATCAGGAAACGAAAGCACTGCTGACCCCCGGCAAGCTGAAAAATTACCTGGTCGATAAGATGCGCACGCTAGGTACGGCGGCCTGCCCGCCTTACCACATCGCCTTTGTCATTGGCGGCACCTCAGCAGAAAGCACCCTCAAAACGGTGAAACTGGCCAGCACGCACTACTACGACGCTCTGCCGACCGAAGGTAATGCCCATGGTCAGGCGTTCCGCGACGTTCAACTGGAACAAGAACTGCTTGAAGAAGCACAGAAACTGGGTCTCGGCGCACAGTTTGGCGGCAAATACTTCGCACACGATATCCGCGTGATCCGCTTGCCTCGCCACGGTGCATCTTGCCCGGTAGGCATGGGTGTATCCTGCTCTGCCGACCGTAACATCAAGGCCAAAATTAATCGCGACGGTATCTGGATTGAAAAACTGGAGCATAATCCAGCCCAGTACATTCCAGAATCGCTGCGTCAGGCTGGTGAAGGTGAAGCAGTTAAGGTTGACCTGAACCGCCCGATGAAAGAGATCCTCGCCCAGCTTTCTCAATACCCGGTATCTACGCGCCTGTCGTTAAGCGGCACCATCATTGTGGGTCGCGACATTGCCCATGCGAAGCTGAAAGAGCGTATTGATTCCGGTGAAGGTCTGCCACAGTACGTGAAAGATCACCCGATCTACTACGCGGGTCCGGCAAAAACACCAGCGGGTTATCCATCAGGCTCCTTAGGCCCAACCACCGCGGGTCGTATGGACTCCTACGTTGATCTGCTGCAATCCCACGGCGGCAGCATGATCATGCTGGCGAAAGGGAACCGCAGCCAGCAGGTGACCGACGCCTGCCATAAACACGGCGGCTTCTACTTAGGCAGCATCGGCGGTCCGGCGGCAGTACTGGCGCAGCAGAGCATTAAGCATCTGGAATGCGTGGAGTATCCGGAACTGGGTATGGAAGCTATTTGGAAAATCGAAGTTGAAGATTTCCCGGCCTTCATCCTGGTCGATGACAAAGGCAACGATTTCTTCCAGCAAATTGTCAGCAAGCAATGCGCTAACTGCGCGAAGTAACCTATCTGGCCCGGCACCGGACTGCTCCCAATCGTTGGACACCCAACCGTTGAGGACAGCCCGGTGATCCCCCCGGGCCACTCTCCCCCCTCAATAACGGGTATTGAATTTTTATCACGCCCGATAAATAGTAGCCTTTTCGACTACTCGCTAAATCATCATGATCCGCACACTGAATACTTCGATGCTGAATACTGGCGCACTGGTGCTGGCGCTCATTCTTGCCTACACCGGCTTCTGCGCCACAGAAAAAATCACCTGGCTGATGGAAGTCACGCCGGTCATTATTGTCGTCCCGTTGCTGCTGGTAACCGTTAAGCGCTACCCGCTGACGCCGCTGCTCTACACGCTGATTTTCTTGCATGCCATCATTCTGATGGTGGGCGGTATGTACACCTACGCTAAGGTGCCGATTGGCTTTGATGTTCAGGAGTGGCTGAATCTGAGCCGCAACCCTTATGACAAGCTGGGCCACTTCTTCCAGGGGCTGGTACCTGCCCTGACGGCCAGAGAGATTTTAGTACGCGGCAATAGTGTCCGTGGGCGTAAGATGTTGGCGTTTTTAGTCTGCTGTGTCGCGCTGGCGATCAGCGCCACCTATGAACTGATTGAATGGTGGGCGGCGCTGGCGATGGGTCAAGGTGCAGATGATTTCCTTGGCACGCAGGGCGATCCGTGGGATACCCAGTCAGATATGTTCTGCGCCCTGCTCGGCGCATTAACCACGGTGATACTGCTGGCGCGGGTTCATTGTCGGCAGTTGTGCCGCTATGGGTTAATCACCGTGAACTGATTACCGGATGTCGCTGACGCTAATCCGGCCTGTACGTTACGCCTTAGCTTCACCGGTGGTTGCTACCGCAACCACCGGTATATCCAGTTGCTCATCCACCGAAGGCACCTTGCGGTACTTATCCAACAAGTGGATCTGGATCCGGCGCAGCGTATCGCCGTTCAGTCGGTAGAAACGGAAGTAGAGGATTAGCGTGACCATAAAAAAGAGTGCCGGTAGCGCTATCATAATGAATTGCATACCCACGATGGTTTCGGCAGACTGCTCAACGTTCGGCAGATAGCCAATTATCCCGAGCACCAGCGCGATAAAGAAAGCAGCAAACGCTGATCCCCCTTTGACCACCATGGTTTGTACCGAATAGGCAATGCTTTCACAACGTACATTGAGCTTGTATTCACCGTAATCGACGGTGTCCGCGACCATAATGACCTGCAGCACCCAGAAAAGCGCCGAACCAATGTTCAGTAAAACCCCGGCAATCACAATCAGCAGGGTATTATGAAAACCCGCTAATGCCATCGCCAACAGCACGCCGCAGCTAAGTACCGGCATTATCGATGCCCCAGCCCATAAGATCCGCCGGGACAACGCTTTCACCAGTCGAGGAAAAAGGATCAGCGTCAGCAGATTAGCCGCACCGGCGTAGGACATGTAGTACGGGAAGAGGGCCGTATCGCCAATTACGTAGGTAAAATAGTAAATAGCAAAACCCGCAATAATATTGGCCGCGATATTGTAGGCCAGCGCCATGCCCAGCAAGCAGGAAAGCTGGTCGTTTTTATAGATAAGTCCGACGATCGCTTTCAAACTCAGGCGACTGCTGTCGGCTGTTGCATCGCTGTCCGACGAATACACCTCATGCACATTACGTAGCGTCACGAATGTCGACACGATAAAGAATGCGATCAGCACCAGCGTAAACATCTGGAAACCAAATCCACGATCGGCCCCGCCAACATAGCTGACAAAGGGCAACGTTACCCCGGCGGTCACAAACCCGGACAAGCTGGCGAAAAAGCGGGGAAACGGCACCAGTTGCTCACGTTCGCGTTTATCCAGCGTAATGGTCGGCACCAGCGACCAGAAGGGAATATCCATAATGGTGTAGGTCATCCCCCACAGAATGTAGGTGACACATACAAAGACAACCTGCGTTGTCCCTTCGAACAGATGGGCGCTAAATAGCAAGAACAGCACCAGCGAGTTCGCCAGGGTGCCGATTAGAATCCAGGGTTTAAACTTTCCCCAGCGTGAGCGGGTGGCGTTAACAATCCAGCCCATGATCGGATCGTTAATCGCATCCCAAATCCTTGCCGCCAGGAACAATGTCCCGACCAGACCCACCGATAACCCCACCACATCGGTGTAGTAATACATCAGGTACATGTACACAATACCAATAGCGAAATCCTTACCAAACGCTCCAAATCCATAACTGAGTTTTGTTGTCAGAGATATGCTCATAGGGTATCGGGTCACTGTTACCAGCGCCCGCCTTCTGTAATAGGAAACGTGAGACGTCGGGCGCCGGACATGCTGCCGGCGCGCAAGGGGCTTATCGATGTAACCAGGCCGGTAACCAGTCGCCATGTGAAGCGATCAGGTCGTCCACCAGCGCATAAATCTCCTCAATGCCCAATACTGCCGCGGTATGGGGGTCCATCATTGCCGCGTGATACACCCGATCGCGGTTTTCCGTCAGGATGGCTTCGGTCAGCAGGGTCTGCACATTGATATTGGTTTGCATCATTGCCGCCAGATGCGATGGGAGAGTGCCCACCTTCGTCGGTTGAATGCCATTGGCATCAACCAGACACGCCACTTCCACACAGCAGCCCTGTGGCAGGTTATCGATCAGGCCGTCATTACGCACGTTGCCATAAATCACGCTCGGCTCACCGGTCCAGATGGCATTCATGATCGTGCTGGCATATTCCCGCGACGGTTTAATATCAATCCGCGCCGCCGTTTTGTACTCCTCCAGCTCTTTATGCCAGTTCGCCAGTTGTTCCACGCAACGTTTCGGGTATTCATCCAGCGGCACCTTGTAGCGCTCAATCAGGTCTTCACGTCCCGGCTTAATAAACCACGGCGTATATTCAGCAAAATGTTCTGAAGACTCAGTAACGAAGTACCCCAGTTTTTTGAACATCTCATACCGCACGATGTTCTGGCAGCGGCTATTCCCGTGAATGTTAGGCTTCGGCGCCTGACCGGCTTCATAAGCAGCCAGCAGTTCCGGGTACAAATCCACATAGCTGCCCTCTGCTGTTTTTCGTTCCAGCTCCAGGTAAAACGCCATATGGTTGATCCCGGCGCTACGGTAGCGCAACGTGGCGGGATCGATATTCAAATCACGCGCCAACTCCTCCGCCGTCCCCTGAACAGAGTGGCACAGCCCAACCTGTTTAATCTGCGGATACCGTGCATACATAGCCCAGGTGTTCATCGCCATCGGATTGACGTAGTTAAGCATCGTGGCATGCGGGCAGACTTCGGTCATGTCTTCACAAATCTGCCATAAATGCGGGATGGTGCGCAGCGCGCGCATAATGCCGCCCGGCCCCAGCGTATCGGCAATGGTTTGTTCCAGACCATGACGTTTACACACGTCAAAATCAGTGACGGTACACGGCTCATAGCCGCCAATCTGGAAGGCGACAACCACAAAATCGGCATCCTGCAACGCCGCTTTCCGATCGGTATGGCAGGTAATGTGACCGGATGCGCCCGCTGAATCCATCAGTTTGCGCACCACAATATGCGATTCTTCAAGGCGTGTGGGATCGATATCCATTAAGGCAATATGCGCAGATTTCAGTGCATCGCGGTGAAAGACATCCCCGAGAATATTTTTGACGAAAATCGTGGAACCGGCGCCGATAAAGGTAATTTTGGGTGCAGACATCATCACTCTCCAGAACGTTGTTGGTCATCGTCAGGATGGCACGCGATGGCGATGAAAGCCTCCGGCTTCTGTAATGAGCATTCCCAAAAACTCAGATCACCTTTCCGCCCACGCAGAATCTGAGATAATGGGATTAAATTAGCCGAAAAGCAGAGTATGTGGCCCAAAATCTCTACTATGCTGAGGTCTAATGACTCAATTTGCGTCCCAATTCGCAGTCTTATCTGTATACAAATGGCATGATTCTGAGCATTCAGGAAATGGAGTGACCATGACGACGTTACCGATACCGCTTCTCCCTCCCGATCCACACATGTGCAGTAGCGATGAACAGCAGACCCGCAGCCCGCTGACGCTGTACTCAGAGTATCAACGCATGGATATCGAGCTGCGCCCGCCGCATGCCATGGACTCCAGCCACTGGCACGGCCAGGTGGAAGTGAATGTACCGTTCGATGGCGACGTTGAGTATGTTATCAATAACGAAGTGGTGCAGATAAAACAGGGACATATCACATTATTCTGGGCCTGTACGCCGCACCAGCTCACCCGTCCGGGTACCTGCCAGCAGATGGCGATTTTCAATTTACCGATGCACCTGTTTCTCTCCTGGCCGCTGGATCGCGAACTGATCAACCACGTCACGCATGGCATGGTCATTAAATCACTGGCGACGCAACAGCTCAGCACCTTTGAAGTTCAGCGCTGGCAGCAAGAGGTAAACAGCCCGAACGAACAAATTCGCCAGTTGGCGATCGACGAAATTGGTCTGATGCTTAAGCGCTTTAGCCTGTCGGGCTGGCAGCCGATTCTGGTCAATAAAACCTCGCGCACGCACAAAAACAGCGTTTCCCGACACGCTCAGTTTTACGTCAGCCAGATGCTGAGCTTTATTGCCGACAACTACGATCAGGCGCTCACCATTAACGACGTCGCGGAGCATGTGAAGCTCAATGCCAACTATGCGATGGGAATTTTCCAGCGCGTAATGCAGCTCACCATGAAGCAGTACATTACCGCGATGCGGATCAACCACGTCCGCGCGCTGCTAAGCGATACCGATAAAACGATTCTGGACGTGGCGCTGACCGCCGGGTTCCCCTCCAGCAGCCGCTTTTACGACACCTTCAACAAATTTGTCGGCATGTCACCACAGCAATACCGCAAACTGAGTCAGCAAAGACGACAGTCCTCAGCCCTCTGACCCCGGCAATATCACTATCAGCCAAAAAAATAATTCCCCTGTCGATAAACGACGGGGAAAAATCGCCAAATGCACCAATCAACCATTTGTTTTTAAAAAATAAAAACACAAAATCGCCTGATTTTCGCCCCCTTTACTCCCGTATTTATCAGGTAAATACTTGCCCTCGTCACACATCCTCCACTACGGGAAACAGACGATGAAAGTATTAATTGTTGAAAGCGAATTTCTGCATCAGGACACCTGGGTCGGCCACGCGGTCGAACGTCTGGCGGACGCTCTAAGTCGGCAAAATGTGACCGTCATTAAGTCCACATCATTCGATGATGGTTATGCCATCCTGGCCGCCAATGAGGCCATTGACTGCCTGATGTTCAGCTACCAAATGGAACAACAGGACGAACACCTCAACGTCAGGCAATTGATCGGCAAGCTTCACGAACGCCAGCAAAATGTTCCCGTTTTCCTGCTGGGCGATCGGGAAAAAGCTACCGCATCGCTGGATCGCGATCTGCTGGAGCTTGTCGATGAATTCGCCTGGATTCTGGAAGATACTGCCGACTTTATCGCCGGGCGCGCCGTTGCGGCAATGACCCGTTATCGCCAGCAGCTTCTGCCGCCACTGTTCAGCGCATTGATGAAATACGGCGACATCCATGAATATTCCTGGGCCGCACCAGGCCACCAGGGCGGCGTCGGATTTACCAAAACCCCTGCGGGTCGTTTCTACCATGATTACTACGGTGAAAATCTGTTCCGTAGCGATATGGGTATCGAACGCGCCTCTCTCGGCTCACTGCTTGACCACACCGGCGCATTTGGCGAGAGTGAAAAATATGCCGCCCGCGTCTTTGGCGCTGACCGTTCGTGGTCCGTAGTGGTCGGCACATCCGGCTCTAACCGCACTATCATGCAGGCCTGCATGACCGACAACGACGTGGTCGTTCTGGATCGAAACTGCCATAAATCGATCGAGCAGGGGCTGATCCTCACCGGGGCAAAACCGGTGTATATGGTGCCAAGCCGTAACCGTTACGGCATTATCGGGCCTATCTACCCGCAGGAAATGCAGCCGGAAACGTTGCAGAAAAAAATCAGCGAAAGCCCGCTGACGCAAGGTAAAGCCGGGCAAAAGCCATCTTACAGCGTGGTCACTAACTGTACCTACGACGGCGTCTGCTACAACGCGAAAGAAGCGCAAGACCTGCTGGCACAAACCAGCGATCGTATACACTTCGATGAAGCCTGGTACGGCTATGCGCGCTTCAACCCAATTTACAACGACCACTACGCCATGCGTGGAGAGCCGGGCGACCATAACGGCCCCACCGTATTTGCCACGCACTCCACCCACAAACTGCTGAATGCGCTGTCACAGGCCTCTTACATCCACGTGCGTGAAGGCCGTGGAGCGGTGAATTTCTCCCGCTTTAACCAGGCGTATATGATGCACGCCACCACCTCACCGCTGTATGCCATCTGCGCCTCAAACGACGTGGCGGTCTCAATGATGGACGGTAATAGCGGCCTGTCGCTCACTCAGGAAGTGATCGACGAAGCGGTTGATTTCCGCCAGGCAATGGCGCGGTTATACAAAGAATTCACCGCCGAGGGCGACTGGTTCTTCAAACCGTGGAACAAAGAGGTGGTCACCGATCCACAAACCGGCGAAACCTACGACTTCGCGGATGCTCCGACCCAACTGCTGACCACCGACCAGAATTGCTGGGTGATGCGCCCGGGTGAATCCTGGCACGGCTTTAAAGACCTGCCGGATAACTGGAGCATGCTGGACCCGATTAAGGTCAGCATTCTGGCACCGGGAATGGGCGACGACGGCGAGCTGGAAGAAAATGGCGTGCCGGCCGCGCTGGTCACCGCCTGGCTTGGACGTCACGGTATCGTACCGACCCGCACCACCGACTTCCAGATTATGTTTCTGTTCTCAATGGGGATCACCCGCGGGAAATGGGGCACGCTTATCAACACGCTGTGTTCCTTCAAGCACCATTACGATACTAATACCCCGCTGTCACAGGTGATGCCGGAACTGGTAGAGGAACATCCTGACACTTACGCCAACATGGGCATTCACGATCTGGGCGACACCATGTTCGCCTGGCTGAAAGAAAATAACCCAGGTAGCCGCCTCAATGCGGCCTACTCCGGCCTGCCTGTCGCTGAAATCACCCCGCGCGAAGCCTATAACGCGATCGTGAGCGACAACGTTGAGATGGTAGCCATCGAAAATCTGCCGGGCCGTATTGCCGCCAATTCCGTTATCCCTTACCCACCGGGAATCCCGATGCTGCTGTCCGGGGAAAACTTTGGCGATGCCAATAGCCCACAGATAAGTTACCTGCGTTCGTTGCAATCCTGGGACCATAACTTCCCTGGCTTTGAACATGAAACCGAAGGAACGGAAATTATCGACGGCATGTATCACGTCATGTGCGTGAAAGCATAATGTCGCTTTATAGATAGTCCGATGTTTAAGGTAGACATGTCATGCTTGAGTAATTCCTGAGTATTGCTGCAAAACAATAACATTGTCATACCTT
>NZ_SZWV01000069.1:93877-99994 GCF_005280945.1 Citrobacter sp. wls718 | reverse complement strand
CCACCCCGCGCTTTTTTTATGCAGCGAAAACACGTTGCCACTCGCGTAAATTATTATGTACACCCCAAAAATCCCCACAGATATTGTAATTCCTTTGAATCACGCTATTTTATCGCAGGTTTTGATTCATCATACAATTCCATTTAACCGGTATTACTCACCCTTCGGCGAGCGACGGTATTTTATATTCATATTCCAGGAGTTCGGGTATGAGGGTTTGCAGCAAAGAAGCTTGTGTTGTTGTATTAACGGAGAAAGATGTTTGGTTAAGGATTAACGGTAAAGAAGCCATCAGTTTAAAAGCCAACCACATGGCACTGGTGGCATGTGATAATAATATTATCGACTTCTCTTCACTCAATAACGCCCTGGTGGTTCACATCAGTCGCGACATTATTAAAGATTACTTACGATTTTTAAATAAAGATCTCTCACAAATCCCCCTCTGGCAACGCAGTGCCAGTCCGGTAATGACCGCTGCCTGCCTGACGCCGGATGTGTTTCGGGTCGCCGCCCAGCACAGCGTGATGGAAACGCTGAACGAAGGGGAGGCAGAACGGACGCGTGCACTGCTGTTCACCGTGCTATCACGCTTTCTCGACAGCAAAAAGTTTCTCCCGCTGCTGATGCATATGTTACGCAGCCGCATTAGCGACAGCGTTTATCACATCATTGAGAGTGATATTCATAAAGACTGGAACTTGAGTCTGGTCGCCAGCTGCCTGTGCCTGAGCCCCAGTTTGTTAAAGAAAAAGCTCAAAAATGAAAATACAAGTTACAGCCAAATAATTACCACCTGTCGCATGCGTTATGCCGTCAATCAATTATTGATGGACGGAAAAAACATATCTCAGGTGTCACAACTGTGCGGATATAACAGTACGTCATACTTCATCTCTGTATTCAAAGAGTTCTACGGGATGACCCCACTGCATTATGTTAGCCTGCACCGGGAACAAACGGCCGCCTGATTTTTAATCATTTAGCAATAAGCCATAATAATATCAGCATTGGCGATACTCCCCTTTCGCCATAATTCAATCATCTTCTGCGGAGGTATGATACGTCGTCATTTATCCTTATCAGGAGTTAAGAAATATGTCGACGGATGCTGATGCTCACAAAGTGGGCTTAATCCCCGTCACCTTAATGGTGTCGGGGAATATTATGGGTTCCGGTGTATTCCTGTTACCCGCCAATCTGGCGTCAACTGGCGGGATTGCAATCTACGGATGGCTGGTCACGATTATCGGCGCGCTGGCGCTGTCGATGGTGTACGCCAAAATGTCGTCCTTAGACTCCAGTCCCGGTGGTTCTTACGCGTATGCCCGCCGCTGCTTCGGTCCCTTCTTAGGCTATCAAACCAACGTCCTGTACTGGCTGGCCTGCTGGATCGGTAACATCGCGATGGTGGTCATTGGCGTGGGTTACCTGAGCTACTTTTTCCCCATCTTAAAAGATCCGCTGGTGTTAACGCTGACCTGCGTCGCCGTACTGTGGGTCTTCGTGTTGCTGAATATCGTCGGGCCGAAAATGATCACCCGCGTGCAGGCCATTGCTACCGTGCTGGCACTGGTGCCCATTGTCGGGATTGCCGTCTTCGGCTGGTTCTGGTTTCGCGGTGAAACCTATATGGCAGCCTGGAACGTCAGCGGCATGAACACCTTCGGCGCGATCCAAAGCACCTTGAACGTCACCCTGTGGTCATTCATCGGGGTAGAAAGTGCTTCTGTGGCTGCGGGCGTGGTCAAAAACCCTAAACGTAACGTTCCTATCGCCACCATTGGCGGGGTACTGATTGCCGCTGTCTGCTACGTACTTTCTACCACCGCGATTATGGGCATGATCCCTAACGCGGCGCTGCGCGTTTCGGCTTCACCATTCGGCGATGCGGCACGCATGGCATTGGGTGACACCGCAGGCGCGATTGTCTCCTTCTGCGCAGCGGCCGGGTGTCTCGGCTCACTGGGTGGCTGGACGTTACTTGCCGGACAAACCGCAAAAGCGGCAGCCGACGACGGTCTGTTCCCACCGATTTTCGCCCGCGTCAACAAAGCCGGAACGCCGGTTGCCGGGTTAATTATCGTCGGGATCCTGATGACTCTCTTCCAGTTCAGCAGCATGTCACCGAACGCCGCCAAAGAGTTTGGTCTGGTCTCTTCTGTCTCGGTCATCTTCACGCTGGTGCCTTACCTGTATACCTGTGCCGCCCTGCTGCTGCTGGGCCATGGTCACTTTGGTAAAGCACGTCCCCTGTACTTGCTGGTCACCTTCGTGGCATTTATCTACTGCATCTGGGCAGTGGTCGGCTCGGGCGCCAAAGAGGTGATGTGGTCATTCGTGATGCTGATGATCATCACCGCGCTGTATGCCCTTAATTACAACCGGATCCATAAAAATCCGTATCCACTGGATGCCCCAGTTAACAATAATTAATGTAAGCAGCAGGGGTGCATATAGGCCGGACAAGGCATCGCAGCCATCCGGTATTAAGCCAATCTTAAGTTCTTAAGGTTGGCTTAACTTTACTTTGCGAGGATCTGCCCCACTTAGTCGATGGAATTTCCTCTTCATGTTAAAGCACCTGTTTAAAAGACCGACTCTCGGGCACATCAGCTGGCTGCTGCTGATGTCTCTTTATCTGGCCACCTTTCTGAACGTCGCGTTCTATAAGCAGGTGCTGCAAGACCTCCCGCTGGACTCCCTGCGCAACGTGCTGGTGTTTCTCTCCATGCCGGTGGTGGCCTTCAGCGTCATGAACATTGTGCTGACGCTGGCTTCATTCCTGTGGCTTAACCGCCCGTTGGCCTGCATTTTCATTCTGGTGGGTGCCTCTGCCCAATATTTCATCATGACCTACGGCATCATCATTGACCGCTCGATGATCGCCAATATGATGGATACCACGCCCGCTGAAACCTTCGCCTTGCTGACGCCGCAAATGATCATCACGCTCGGGATAAGCGGTATTCTGGCGGCGATTATCGCCTGCTTGATCAAAATTAAACCAACGACACCGGTATTGCGTAGCGTGCTGTACCGGGGGGCAAATATCCTGGTCTCGGTACTGCTGATCGTGCTGGTCGCCACCTTCTTCTACAAAGATTACGCCTCACTGTTTCGCAACAACAAAGAGCTGGTTAAATCCCTCAGCCCGTCCAACAGCATCGTCGCCACCTCATCCTGGTATTCACACCAGCGCCTGGCCGATTTGCCGCTGGTGCGTATTGGCGAAGATGCCCACCGCAATCCGTTAATGCTGAAAGAAAAGCGTAAAAATCTCACCATCGTGGTGCTGGGAGAAACCTCGCGCGGGGATAACTTCTCGCTGTCGGGGTATTCACGCCAGACCAACCCGCGGCTGGAAAAAGATGACGTGGTCTATTTCCCGCGCACCACGTCCTGCGGGACGGCGACGGCGGTGTCCGTCCCCTGCATGTTCTCCGATATGCCGCGCGCGCAATACGATGAAGAGCTGGCACACCACCAGGAAGGCGTACTTGATGTCATTCAGCGGGCGGGAATCAACGTGCTGTGGAATGATAACGACGGCGGCTGTAAAGGCGCATGCGACCGCGTACCGCATCAGAATATGACCAAACTGAATCTGCCGGGGCAGTGCATCGACGGTGAATGCTACGACGACGTTCTGTTCCACGGGCTGGAAGAGTATATAAATAACCTGCAAGGCGACGGCGTGATTGTGCTGCACACCATCGGCAGCCACGGCCCGACCTATTACAACCGCTATCCGCCGCAGTTCAAGAAATTCACCCCAACCTGCGACACCAATGAGATCCAAACCTGCTCGCAGCAACAACTGGTGAATACCTACGACAATACCATCCTGTATGTTGACTATATTGTTGATAAAGCAATCAATATACTGAAAGCACATCAGGACAATTTCACCACCAGCTTGGTCTATCTTTCCGATCACGGTGAATCGTTAGGGGAAAACGGCGTCTATTTACACGGCCTGCCGTATTCCATCGCGCCAGAAACACAAAAGCATGTACCGATGCTGCTGTGGTTGTCAGAGGACTACCAGCAACGCTACCAGATCTCGCAAACATGTTTGCAAAAACGGGCCAGCGCAGAAGACTTCTCACAAGATAATCTGTTCTCCACCCTGCTGGGATTAACGGGCGTACAGACCAGGAATTACCAGGCGGCAGATGATATTCTGCACCCATGCCGGGGAGGCTAACTGAATGAAAATTCTGATTGTTGAAGACGATACGCTGTTATTACAGGGACTGATCCTTGCCGCCCAAACGGAAGGCTATGCCTGCGACGGCGTGTCAACCGCCCGTGCCGCAGAGCAATGTCTGGAGACCGGGCATTATAGTCTGGTGGTACTGGATCTCGGTTTACCTGATGAAGACGGCCTGCACTTTCTCAACCGCATCAGGCAGAAAAAATACACGATTCCAGTGCTGATCCTCACCGCCCGCGATACGCTCAAAGACCGGGTTGCCGGGCTGGACGTCGGTGCCGATGACTATCTGGTCAAACCGTTCGCGCTGGAAGAACTGCATGCCCGTATTCGGGCCTTGCTGCGCCGCCATAACAATCAGGGCGAGAGCGAGTTGACTGTCGGTAACCTGACGCTGAACATTGGTCGTCGCCAGGTATGGATGGACGGGCAAGAGGTTATCTTAACGCCGAAAGAGTACGCGCTGCTGTCGCGCTTGATGCTCAAAGCGGGCAGCCCGGTACACCGGGAAATCCTGTATAACGATATCTACAGCTGGGATAACGAACCGTCGACCAATACGCTGGAAGTTCACATTCACAACCTGCGCGATAAAGTGGGTAAAGCCCGTATTCGCACGGTCAGGGGATTTGGCTACATGCTGGTCGCCACTGAGGAAAACTAAGTGAAGCTGATACGTTATTTAAAACAGCCGCTGCCGCTGCGCCATCGTTTGATGATAACGATCGGCCTGATTCTGGTGGTCTTTCAGCTGATTAGCACCTTCTGGCTGTGGCATGAAAGCACCGAACAAATACAGCTGTTCGAACAGGCGTTACGCGAAAACCGTAACAACGATCGCCACATCATGCATGAGATCCGCGAGGCCATCGCCAGCCTGATCGTCCCCGGTCTCTTTATGGTCAGCCTGACGCTGCTGATTTGCTATCAGGCAGTGCGACGGATCACCCGCCCGCTTGCCAACCTGCAAAAAGAGTTAGAAGCGCGCACGGCCGATAACCTGACCCCTATAGAGATCCGCAGCTCTACCGTTGAGATACAGGCGGTCGTCACGGCACTGAATCAGCTGGTGACGCGACTCACCAACACTCTCGACAATGAGCGTCTGTTTACTGCCGACGTCGCTCACGAGCTGCGCACACCGTTATCTGGCGTTCGCCTGCACCTGGAATTACTGTCAAAAACCCACAACGTGGACGTTTCACCGCTTATTGCCCGCTTAGACCAAATGATGGACTGCGTGTCGCAGCTGCTGCAGCTTGCCCGCGTGGGTCAGTCGTTTTCAGCGGGGAATTACCAGCATGTCAAACTGCTGGAGGACGTCATACTGCCTGCCTACGATGAACTCAGCACCATGCTGGATCAGCGGCAACAAACGCTTCTATTACCCGAGAGCGCTACCGATGTCGTGGTGCGTGGCGACGTTACGCTGTTGCGTATGCTGCTGCGTAACTTAGTCGAAAATGCGCATCGTTACAGCCCGGAGGGCAGTAATATTAGAATTAGCCTGCATACTGACCCGGAGGCGAAAATGGTCATTGAAGACGAAGGGCCGGGCATTGATGAAAGTAAATGCGGGGAGTTAAGCAAAGCGTTTGTGCGCATGGACAGTCGTTTTGGCGGTATTGGACTGGGGCTGAGCATTGTCAGCCGCATCACCCAGCTCCATCGCGGGCAGTTCTTTTTGCAAAATCGCACGGGAGCCACCGGCACCCGAGCCAGCGTAGTACTGGAGAAAGATCAGTAAGAGCTCACCCACACGTACACAAAGCTGCTCACAATCAGCAGGCTGCACACGGTGGTTAAACTTTCATAGATACGGGTTTTCATGACACTCTCCTCCGATAGTATGGAGGAGAGTTTGCCTGACAGAGATTAAGCCAACCTTAAGGCCACGC
>NZ_SZWV01000069.1:78567-93867 GCF_005280945.1 Citrobacter sp. wls718 | reverse complement strand
CGGCTAACGCCTTATCCGGCCTACTGAGTACAACGCTACCCGTAGGCCTGAAAGCTGCGCGCCATCAGGCAATAACACGATTACTCATCAATACGCGGATGCTGCTGGACCAGGCGTGAACGCTTAACCTGCAAATCCGCAATTTCCTGATCGATATCTTCAATCTTCTGCTCGATATTATCGTAGTGCTCGCCGAGGATTTCTTTCGCTTCCTGAATATCCGAAGCGGCAGGCGTCGCCCCTTTCAGCGGCTGGTTAGCGGTCTCTTTCATGGTCATACCGGTAATTAAACCGACCACCGCAACCACCATCAGATAGTAAGCCGGCATCATCAGGTTCTGCGAACTTTCCACCAGCCAGGCGGCCAGCGTCGGTGTCAGACCAGCAATCAGTACCGAAATATTAAATGCCGCAGCCAGCGCACTGTAACGAATGTGCGTCGGGAACATTGCCGGTAACGTTGACGCCATCACCCCGGTAAAGCAGTTGAGGATCACCGCCAGCATCAGTAAACCGGCAAAAATCAGGCCGATGACGTTACTGTTAATCAGGATGAAGGCCGGGATGGCCAGCACAAACAGCGCAATACTGCCCATGATCACAAACGGTCGACGCCCGAAACGGTCACTGAGCAGCCCCATTATCGGTTGCACAAACAGCATACCAATCATAATGGCGATAATAATCAGCACACCGTGATCTTCAGAGTAATGCAGGTTATGCGACAGATAGCTCGGCATGTAGGTGAGCAGCATGTAATAGGTGACGTTGGTGGCAATCACCAGACCGGTACACGCCAGCAGACTACGCCAGTGTTTAGTGGCGATTTCTTTAAACGAAACCTTCGGCCCTTCCTGCAGCCCCTGGCGATCGCCCTGTTCCAGCTTATCGACATGCTGCTGAAACGCCGGGGTTTCTTCCAGCGCGTGGCGCAGATACAGACCAATCAGTCCTAACGGCAGCGCGATGAAGAACGGAATACGCCAGCCCCACTCAAGGAAGTTTTCCTCACCGACGACGGTCGAGATCAGCACGACTACGCCCGCACCCAGCACAAACCCGGCAATCGAGCCAAAGTCCAGCCAGCTGCCCATAAATCCGCGCTTACGGTCCGGGGAATATTCCGCGACGAAAATCGAAGCACCGGTGTATTCCCCGCCCACCGAGAATCCCTGCGCCATCTTACACAGCAGCAGCAATATTGGCGCCCAGATACCAATCGAGGCATACGACGGGATAAGCCCAATACAGAAGGTGCTTATCGACATAATGACAATGGTGATAGCGAGGATCTTCTGGCGACCGTATTTATCGCCGAGCATACCGAAGAACAGTCCGCCAAGCGGTCGAATCAGAAAGGGAACGGAGAAGGTGGCGAGTGCAGCAACCATCTGCACGCTGGGGTCAGCCCCCGGAAAGAACACTTTACCTAATGCGTAAGCAACAAATCCATAAACGCCAAAATCGAACCATTCCATCGCATTACCCAGCGACGCTGCGGTAATGGCTTTTCGCAGTTTACCGTCATCAATAATGGTGACGTCGCGAAGCGTAATGGGTTTTATTTTTTTCCTTTTTAGCATACCAGTCCTCATAGACTTAGCCCTGTCGCGCACGAGACTCTCCCAACGCAGCATGCGCTAAGGTCATCGCCGAGCGGGGAATGCACAGGCGCAATCCCTGTAACAAGCGTAGCAGGTTTACTTACACTGAACGGCAATGCGCAGTACAACCGAACCTGTTGACGCCTGATTGGGCGGTTAATGACCTCTTTACCCTAACAGTGTTTAAATCTGTGATCAACTTCACACATAGTATTTCATTTCGTCAACCTGCGTAAATAAGGTCATTCTTAGTCAACTTTTTTACACATCAGGGTTGCGATTAATTCCCTATTTACTACAAGTAAAAATCGCTTTTCAGCATCAACAATCACGATCGTCATTATTACCCTGCCAGGCAAAAAAACACCTAATCCCGTCACAACTTATTCACAGGTTTTTTAATAATCGGAAGCTTTAGGAATTTTTGCGTGAAATATGTGATGAAGATAACTAAAACGCTGTTTTATTTTGATTGAATCATCGTTCTTATGAATGCACACTAATTCCAGACGCACTATCCCTGGGGGCAATGACATGCTCAACGTATGCCGCGTTAGATTTTAAAAAACAAAGAGATAGCTGTTTTTCTTTGTTAAGACTTACGAATAAACTGTTGAATTTAAATAATATTTTGTTTTCTTGCGCATTTATCATCGGCGACAAGATATGAGGACGTTTATGAAAATTAAGGCCACGATTGAACGCATCCCCGGCGGAATGATGTTGATTCCTCTGTTATTAGGTGCGGTGTTAAATACGTTAGCTCCCGATACCGGTGCGTATTTCGGTTCATTTACTAAAGGGATGATTAGCGGCACCGTTCCCATTCTGGCCGTGTGGTTCTTTTGTATTGGTGCTTCTATTGATTTACGGGCAACCGGCACGGTATTACGCAAGTCCGGTACGCTGGTATTAACCAAAATCGCCGTGGCCTGGGCAGTGGCAATGATCGCCGCATCATTCATTCCTGATACCGGTATTCAAACAGGATTCTTTGCGGGTCTTTCCGTCCTGGCAATTGTCTCTGCAATGGACATGACCAACGGCGGTCTGTACGCCAGCCTGATGAACCAGTACGGCACTAAAGAAGAGTCCGGCGCATTTGTCCTGATGTCTCTGGAATCCGGCCCGCTGATGACCATGGTCATTCTGGGTTCTGCAGGTCTCGCCTCCTTTGAGCCACACCATTTCGTTGGCGCCGTATTACCGTTCCTGATTGGTTTTACGTTGGGTAACCTGGATCACGACCTGCGTACCTTCTTCAGCAAAGCGACGCCGGTACTGATTCCGTTCTTCGGTTTCGCACTGGGGAACACCATTAACCTGAGCGTTATCGTTGATACCGGTCTGCTGGGTATCCTGCTGGGTGTCGCGGTCATCGTGATTACCGGTATCCCGCTGATTATTGCTGACCGTGTGATTGGTGGCGGGAACGGTACGGCGGGCGTAGCGGCTTCTTCTGCAGCCGGTGCTGCGGTAGCAAACCCGGTCATTATCGCCCAGATTAACCCGGCATTTGAACCGGTTGCCGCCTCCGCTACCGCGTTGGTTGCCGCCAGCGTGATTGTCACGGCGATTCTGGTCCCGATTATCACCGCCCTGTACGCCAAACGTTTTAACAAAACACCGGTCGTCACAGAATCGACAACCGCGCCGGCAGACTCGTTACACCACTAAGTCCGCTGCGTACTCACCGTCCCTTCTCAGCCTCTGCGAGGGGACGGTGCAAAAATCTCCTCAACCATCGCATCCACCAGTCGCTTCGCCGAACACAGTCGCGGCATCCCCAGCGCCACATTTTGCCAACGCTGCGTCACCGACCCGCTCACCGGATGCTGCTCCATATCACACCAGTCGCCCAACCAACTCAGCATATCGTTATGCTCGCGTGATCCCCCAGCGGTAGGTGAACTGAGCCATTGATGATAATAATGACGCGTGGTGGGTGCGGCATTCACACTGTGCGCCAGCGCCTGGGTCGCCATAGTGCGTAGATTATCTTTGAGCATCGCCACCACATCGGTATTGCCCAGCCGACAAGCATCACCAAACGCGCCCCAGCGCAGCTCTTCCAGCGCGACAAAACAACGCCCCGGCAGCGACCAGCCGTCATACGCCCCCGCCCGCCAACGGGTAAAAATTTGTTCGCTGTGTTCACCCGCCTGAACGGTCAGCCCGCGCTGCGTCAGCGCCTTCTCTTTATAAGCACTGCGTTGGCTAAACCAGCTGGAGAGCGTATTGATCTGCTGCATAATGCCGGGCGTGGATTGCCCGCGCGGACGTTCCGTCTCTTGCAGGAACGCCAATCCTTCGGTAATACGCACCAGCGCCAGATGACCGGGGTCAATCATGCTCGCCAGTTTTTCCACCAGCTTCAGGCGCATCATCAGATTCTCGCTGGAGACGCCCGCCAGAACCCACGCCCGCAGCTGTGTCTGGGATAACACTTCCTGCGTCAGGCGCGCGCGCAGACGCTGCTGCTGTTGCAGAAAACCGCCGGAACGTTTGGTTTCATCTCCCTGAACCAGATCGACCATAAACTTTGGGTAGACGCACTCCAGCGCCCGCCCGGGGCCTTCCAGTAACACGTTAGTCATGTATGCTCAGCTGCAAAAAGGGTATGGATATCATCACGTAGCAAGCGGGAGTCTTCATAAATCCATGACGCAATCGTAATACGGTGCTGCAGTTGTTCACTCAATGCGCTCACAGCAGATTCATTTTGCTGACGCAGGATCAGACTCTCACGCAGGCTCGCCTGCAATTGCGTCAGACACAGCGAGAAATCGGCAAAAAACGTCGCCATGCCAGCCGTAACGGAAATATCGACCTGCGCCACTAAAGCTTTACGAATTTGTTGGCAAAACAGCGTAACGTACTGCCCAAGGCTGTTGTGCAGTGCGTTGATATCAATCAGGTACCGCGTTTTTGCGGCGACATCATCATTCCATCCCCAGTTCGGCTGATTCAGCCAACGTGAGAACGTATCCCGCACTCCGCCCGCGGAGGATGTGCCTTCATCCAACGGCGTATCCTGCTCAATCGCTTCGTTAAACAACTGGCGGGTATTGAAGTTAAACATCGCCGAATGAAACGCCGGAAAGCGGATCCGGGCACGGAATCCGGCATGGCTCAACTCCTCTTTCACCCGCTGCTCAATGGGTCGTATGGCGTCATTTAACGCCCGCGACAACGTCGACTCAAGTTGCTCAAAGCGCAGGGCTAAATCGCGGCTGATACTGTCCTGTGCCGCCAGCAGGACGACTTCACAGGCGGAACGAATTTTATCTAACACAATTTTCGCTTGCCCTTCATCATGCAGCACCAGCATTTCTCCGGCCATTTCCGCCGCCGCAACGCCCGACCCCATACCGTGTCGTGACATCCTCAGCACGCTTTCTTTTTCAAACAGCCTATCGATACTGCCCAGGATCTCAGCCTGCTGCTGATTGAGAAACGCGGTGGTCGCCTCCAGTGCCAGATCAACTTCGTGTTTAACCTCATCGCTGACCTGCTCCTGACCCACCTGGATCTGCTGCATATCCTCTTCAATATGGTCGATGTTCAGCTGCAGCTTGTCACACGCGACCGTTAATCCGTGATAGCGAAACTCAAGGTATTCGTGTGCGCTTTGCGCATAATTCAACAGCTTATGGGACGCGGAGCGGAGCGCATAGAGCGAGGCATTCGCGTAGGCGGCATAAATAACATTCTGAATCGGCTGCTCAAACAGCGAGTCTTGCCACAGTAAATCGGCAGCATGCCGAATATGCTCGGTATCATCCAGATCGGCGGTACGCCAACGCCGACCCAGCGCCGCTTCGGCAAAATCCTGTACCCAACGTTGTTGCTGGTGATCCGGCAGCCGCCCGTGAGTCATCAGTTCATGACGTGCGCGGTTCGCCAGATACCCCCACATGGAAGACACCGGATAAATACGCTCAGGCGTAATACCGCCCTTCATCAACGTGCCAGAAATCAGCGCCCGCACCTGCTCTTCATCATCGCTATTACGGTCTTTTTGATCGAATTTATTGACCAGAGCATACAGCGGTACCGATTTACCCACCGCGGTGATCGCCTGGCGCACTTCCTCATCCGAAATCGACTTCAGTTGGGTATAGTCCATCACCGCCAGTACCGCAGACGCCCGCGCCAGCTGTTCCTTCAGCATCTTTTGTAAGTGCGGCTGTCCGGCTTCATTCGGCCCCGGCGTATCCAGCAGGGTTAACTGCCCCGGATAATTTTCCTGCCCGGCCAAATGCACAAACTCAACCTCAATCACCGGAATATGCTCAATGGCGGCATACGCAGAAAAAGGAAAATCAACCTCCAGCGCTTTTGACAGACGCACCAGATCGTTCAGGCTCTTGAGGCACTGGAAAATAGGTTCGGCACCTAAATAGGTGCGCTCGAACGCCACACCGTTTTCAATACGTAGCAGCAGCGTATTCATATCTTTATCAATTTCCAGCTCATGGCTAAGAGACTGGCGATCGCACTCGCGCACACGCTGCTGCAAGGTTTTCATTAAGGCATCAATCGGCGCGACATGAGAAAAATACAACACCGGATCTTTCTGGCCTGGCGTATGGCGGATCAGCGTCGGCAGGGCCGTCATCGGACGATTACGATTGGGTAACACTTCCGTCCCCACAATCGCATTAATCGTCGTCGACTTTCCCGCTTTCATCGTGCCGACAATGGCCAGTACCATTTCCAGACGCGTGACCTTCCGTAGCTCATTATTGAGCGTTGCTTGCTGGACATCCATGCCACGCGCAGTGAAATGCAGGGGCTGTACGTGCCCGCTATGCTCACCTTTTTTCAACGCGACATCATCCAACGATGTCGTCGGCAATTTTTTCAACTGCCTGAGATGGTCAAGAGAGAGCATCAGCAAGCGTTCAGCTTCCTGACTTAATTCATATATTGTCTGTGTGTACATGGAAAATTTTTCCTTAACGCAAATAATCTTACTTTTATTCAGCCAAATCTTTTTATTTATGAATTTTCGGCTTTTATCATTACGTGTGGAAATAATTAAAATCAAAATAACTAATTGATATTATTAAATTAAATTTGTTTTATAACCGCTGGCCCGATGCCTCTCCCTTACTGTAATAAGTAAGAAAGATAAACAGAGTAGTTCAGTTTTGAAAAATGCCAGTTTAATTCCCCTACCTAAATTAAGGGGGATGCGATATCCACTTACAATAACTAAGCCATTCTGAGAGCCATGTTATCAATGAATATCAGGTGGTTCGCCTCACCTTAACTTAAATAACAAAGCGGAGCAATTTCCCTTAAAAAATATTCCGCCAAACGTGCAAGTAGTGGAAAGTACAGGTATTGAGGCCTTTATCTGCGCCGTGCCTCAGCGCTTAATCAGTCAGTAGTCCCGACAACCGCAGGGATTTTATGTATAATTGCGGCCTTTTTCGGCAATCTGCCATTTTTTGGGCGCTTTTGCCCCTGCTGACTTTTGAGGAAATCCACATGTCATTACCACACTGCCCACAATGCAACTCCGAATACACCTACGAAGATAACGGCATGTTCATCTGCCCGGAATGCGCTCACGAATGGAACGATGCTGAACCCGCGCATGACAGCGACGAACTGATCGTGAAAGACGCTAACGGTAATCTGCTGGCCGACGGCGACAGCGTAACCGTCGTGAAAGATCTGAAGGTCAAAGGTAGCTCTTCCATGCTGAAGATCGGTACCAAAGTGAAAAACATCCGCCTGGTGGAAGGCGACCACAACATCGATTGCAAGATTGATGGATTCGGACCGATGAAACTGAAATCCGAGTTTGTGAAAAAGAACTAATTTTGTTGGCCGGATAAGGCGTTAGTCGCCATCCGGCTTTTATTGCCCGGTGGCGCTTCGCTTACCAGGCCTACGCTAACTACACTTAACGGGCTTCTTTTACCTGAGGTAAAGATCATGTCGTTAAGTCCCTACATCTCTTTTGCAGGCAACTGCGCTGACGCCATTGCGTACTACCAACAGACGCTGGGCGCAGAACTGCTCTACAAAATCAACTTCGGTGAAATGCCCCAGTCGGCGCAGGACAGTGAAGAGGGTTGCCCTTCTGGAATGAAATTCCCCGATACCGCCATCGCCCACGCCAACCTGCGTGTTGCGGGCAGCGACATCATGATGAGCGACGGCGTCGCGACGGGAAAAGCCCATTACTCCGGATTCACGCTGGTCCTCGACACGCAGGATGTCAACGAAGGGAAGCGCTGGTTTGACAACCTGGCAGCAACAGGTCAAATCGAAATGGACTGGCAGGAAACATTCTGGGCGCACGGTTTCGGTAAAGTCACCGACCAGTACGGTGTGCCGTGGATGATCAACGTCGTCAAACAACAGCAGCCCCCCACGGAGTAATCCTACGGGAGGCTTGCCCTCCCGTACTGTCATCAAATATCGCTCAACTCTTCATCTTCGAGTAACCATCCCTTAACGAAAATGTCACATTAATCCGCCACGATGGGGCCACTTTTTTAGGGAGGCCGCATCATGCAAACGGTTATTCGCGTCGAGAAACTCTCCAAATCATTCAATCATCATCAGGCGCTGAATGCGGTTGATCTGACTATCCATTCCGGTGAGATGGTGGCTCTGCTTGGGCCATCAGGTTCCGGCAAATCCACCCTTTTACGTCATTTAAGCGGGTTGATTACCGGTGATAAATCGCCAGGTAGCCACGTCGAGCTATTAGGCCGCACGGTACAACGTGAAGGCCGACTGGCGCGTGACATCCGCAAAAGCCGTGCCCACACGGGCTATATCTTCCAACAGTTCAATCTGGTGAACCGTCTCACCGTGCTGGAGAACGTGCTGATTGGCGCCCTCGGCAGCACGCCGTTCTGGCGCACCTGTTTTAGCTGGTTTACGCCACAGCAGAAGCAACGGGCGTTACAGGCGCTGACCCGCGTTGGCATGGCGCACTTTGCCTACCAGCGCGTTTCTACGCTCTCCGGCGGACAGCAGCAGCGCGTCGCCATCGCCCGCGCCCTGATGCAACAGGCAAAAGTGATCCTCGCCGATGAGCCGATTGCCTCGCTGGACCCGGAATCTGCACGCATCGTGATGGACACCCTGCGCGACATTAACCAGACCGACGGCATCACCGTCGTGGTCACGCTGCATCAGGTGGATTACGCCCTGCGCTACTGCGAACGCATTGTTGCGCTGCGCCAGGGACACGTCTTCTACGACGGCAGCAGCCAGCAGTTTGATAACGAACGTTTTGACCATCTCTACCGCAGCATGAACCGCGTCGACCAGAACGCACAGGCTGCCTGACATCCCCACAATGAGGAATGGAAATGAGTTATAAGACAGTTGCCGCGCTGGCCTTCACCAGCATGTTTAGTCTCAGCACCTTCTTAAGCCCGGCATATGCCGAAGAACAGGAAAAAGCGCTGAACTTTGGCATTATTTCGACCGAATCACAGCAAAACCTGAAGCCACAGTGGGAACCGTTCCTGAAGGACATGGAAAAATCGCTGGGCGTAAAAGTGAATGCCTTCTTCGCCCCGGACTACGCCGGGATCATCCAGGGCATGCGCTTTAACAAAGTCGATATCGCCTGGTACGGCAACCTCTCGGCGATGGAAGCGGTGGATCGCGCCAATGGACAGGTCTTCGCCCAGACCGTCGCAGCAGACGGATCGCCGGGTTACTGGAGCGTATTGATCGTCAATAAAGACAGTCCGATCAACAACCTGAACGATCTGATCGCCAAACGTAAGGATCTAACCTTCGGTAACGGCGATCCAAACTCCACCTCGGGCTACCTCGTCCCCGGTTACTACGTCTTCGCGAAAAACAACATTGCTGCCAGCGACTTCAAGCGCACCGTTAACGCCGGGCATGAAACTAACGCCCTGGCCGTCGCCAACAAGCAGGTGGATGTTGCCACCAACAACACCGAAAACCTCGACAAGTTAAAAACCTCTGCACCAGAAAAATTGAAAGCGCTGAAGGTGATCTGGAAATCGCCGCTGATCCCAGGCGATCCGATCGTCTGGCGCAAAAACCTCTCCGAAACCACCAAGGACAAGGTGTACGACTTCTTCATGAGCTATGGCAAAACGCCGGAAGAGAAAGCCACGTTGGAACGCCTGGGCTGGGCGCCGTTCCGTGCCTCCAGCGATCTGCAACTGGTACCGATTCGCCAGCTGGCGCTGTTTAAAGAGATGCAGGGCGTGAAGGACAACAAGGGCCTGAACGCGGAAGAGAAAACCAGCAAAACCTCGGTGATTAAAGCACAACTGGATGATCTCGACCGCCTGACCGCCGCGCTGGGTGCCATGACCAGCGTAAATAAAGCGGTGCAGTGATTTGTAGGCCTGATAAGCGCAGCGCCATCAGGCAATCGCGTAAATGCCGGATGGCGGTGCAAACACCTTATCCGGCCTACAACGCAAACACCTGTTCCAACGGAGCCAAATATGCAAACCATCACCGTCGCCCCGCCCAAGCGTAGCTGGTTCTCGCTGCTGAGCTGGGCCATTCTTCTCGCCGTGCTGGTCGTATCGTGGAAAGGGGCCGAAATGACTCCACTCACGCTGATCGAGGATTCCGGCAATATGGCGACCTTCGCCGCTGACTTCTTCCCGCCGGACTTCAGCCAGTGGCAGGACTATCTCAGCGAAATGGCCATCACCCTGCAAATCGCCGTCTGGGGGACCGCCCTCGCCGTGGTGCTGTCGATTCCTTTCGGCCTGATGTGCGCCGACAACCTGGTGCCGTGGTGGATTTACCAGCCGATGCGTCGCCTGATGGACGCCTGCCGCGCCATCAACGAAATGGTCTTCGCCATGCTGTTTGTGGTTGCGGTCGGTCTCGGGCCGTTCGCCGGGGTGATGGCGCTGTTTATCCACACCACCGGGGTGCTCTCCAAACTGCTTTCCGAGGCGGTAGAAGCCATTGAGCCGGGTCCGGTCGAAGGCATTCGCGCCACGGGTGCCAACAAAATTGAAGAGATCCTCTACGGCGTTCTACCGCAGGTCATGCCGCTGCTCATCTCCTACTCGCTGTACCGCTTTGAGTCCAACGTCCGCTCCGCCACGGTGGTCGGCATGGTTGGCGCAGGCGGCATCGGCGTGACGTTATGGGAGGCGATTCGCGGCTTTCAGTTCCAGCAAACCTGCGCCCTGATGGTGTTAATCATCGTCACCGTCAGCCTGCTGGATTTCCTCTCTCAGCGTTTGCGTAAGCACTTCATCTAAACAGCGAGGCATTGATTGCTATGCACTTGTCTACACATCCGACCAGTTATCCGACGCGTTATCAGGAAATTGCCGCCAGACTTGAGCAGGAGCTTCGTCAACATTATCGCTGCGGTGACTACCTTCCGGCCGAGCATCAGCTTGCCGCCCGCTACGCGGTCAACCGCCACACGTTGCGCCGCGCCATTGACCAGTTGGTCGAACGCGGCTGGGTGCAGCGTCGTCAGGGCGTCGGCGTGCTGGTGCTGATGCGCCCGTTCGATTACCCACTGAATGCCCAGGCGCGCTTCAGTCAGAACCTGCTGGACCAGGGCAGCCATCCCACCAGCGAGAAGTTGCTGGCGGTGCTGCGCCCGGCCTCGAGCCATATTGCCGACGCGCTCAGCGTCACTGAGGGCGACAACGTCATCCATTTGCGCACCCTGCGCCGGGTGAACGGCATCGCGCTCTGTCTTATCGACCACTATTTTTCCGACCTCACCCTCTGGCCGCTGTTGCAGGGCTTTAACCACGGCTCACTGCACGACTACCTGCGCGAGCAGTTGGGTCTGATGTTACTGCGCACGCAAACACGCATCAGCGCCCGCCGCGCGCAGGCCAAAGAGAGCAAGGTACTGGAAATCCCCAACATGGCGCCGCTGCTGTGCGTGCGCACCCTGAACCACCGTGAAGGCGAAGAACACGCGACGGAATACTCCGTCAGCCTGACCCGCGCCGACATGATCGAA
The DNA here is from genome assembly GCF_005280945.1 of Citrobacter sp. wls718. Lineage (NCBI taxonomy): Bacteria > Pseudomonadati > Pseudomonadota > Gammaproteobacteria > Enterobacterales > Enterobacteriaceae > Citrobacter > Citrobacter sp. wls718. The sequence goes on along the minus strand of NZ_SZWV01000069.1, from coordinate 82,281 downwards.
TTCACCATGGAGCACTGAATGCACCTTGATACCGCCACCCGCCAGCGCTGGATGCGCGCGCTGGCTTACAGCAACGCTGAAGACCTGAATGCGCGCGTCAACGCGCTGAAACTGACACCAGAATATGAACTTATCCGCGCACCGGAAAGCGGGCTGATGCAGATCCAGGCCCGCATAGGCGGCACCGGCAACCGTTTTTTTGCCGGTGATACCACGATAACGCGCGCCGTCGTACGCCTGAAGAGCGGCACGCTGGGTTATAGCTACCTGCTGGGACGCAACAAACCCCACGCCGAGCAGTGCGCCGTGATTGACGCACTGCTGCAGGAACAGACGTATTTCCAGAGCGTAATGGAAACCTTAATTACCCCGCTGGAAGCGGAACGCGATGCGCTAATTAACGCTCGCCGTGCCGAAGTCAACGCCAGCCGGGTCGACTTCTTCACACTGGTACGCGGAGATAACGCATGACACGATCTACGGCACTACAGAGCGCCTTTAATTTACCCGTCCAGGATGCGCAGCAGTGCTTTCGTCGCCTGCTAAAAGCCATGAGCGAACCGGGGGTGATTGTCGCCCTGCATCAGCTGAAACACGGCTGGCAGCCGCTGGGTCTGGCAACCACCAGCGTGCTGCTGACCCTGGTCGACGGTGACACCCCGGTGTGGCTGGCTCCAGCCATGGATAACGACATTGCCCGACAGAACCTGCGTTTTCACACCAATGCCCCACTGGTAGAACAACCGCAGCAGGCGGCCTTTGCCATCGCCGACAATCGCATTAGCAGCGAACAGCTCAACGCCCTCTCTTCCGGTTCCGCCGTAGCACCAGAGACCAGCGCGACCCTGATTGTGCAGATCGCGGGCTTAAGCGGCGGACGCATGCTGCGCCTGACCGGGGCCGGTATCGCCGAAGAACGGATGATCGCCCCGCAATTACCGGAATGCCTGATTCATGAACTGACCGAGCGCCCGCATCCGTTCCCGCTGGGGATTGATCTGATCCTCACCTGCGGCGAACGGCTGCTGGCTATTCCGCGAACCACCCACGTGGAGGTGTGCTGATGTACGTTGCCGTCAAAGGGGGCGAGAAGGCAATAGCCAACGCCCACGCGCTGCAGGAGAACCGACGCCGGGGCGATGCGCACATTGCCGAACTGAGCGTGGCGCAAATCGAACAGCAGATGAACCTCGCCGTTGACCGGGTCATGACTGAAGGCGGTATCGCCGACCGTGAACTGGCGGCACTGGCGCTCAAGCAGGCCAGCGGCGACAACATTGAAGCCATCTTTTTGCTACGCGCTTACCGCACGACGCTGGCAAAACTGGCGGTGAGCGAGCCGGTCAACAGCGCAGAGATGCGCCTGGAACGGCGTATTTCCGCCGTCTACAAGGATATTCCCGGCGGGCAGTTGCTGGGTTCAACTTACGACTATACCCACCGCCTGCTTGATTTCACTCTGCTGGCCAACGGCGAGACGCCGCCGCTGCGCGCCGCGGAGAGTGAACAGGACGCCGCCCCGCACGTCTTCTCCCTGCTGGAAAATCAGGGGCTGGCGAAGCACGAAGAGGACGACGGCGCTCAGCCCGATGACATCACCCGCACGCCGCCGGTGTACCCCTGCTCGCGCGCCTCGCGCCTGCAACAGCTAATGCGCGGCGACGAAGGGTATCTGCTGGCGCTGGCTTACTCCACCCAGCGCGGCTACGGGCGCAATCACCCGTTTGCCGCCGAGATCCGCAGCGGCTATGTGGCGCTGGAAATAGTAGCGGAAGAGCTGGGATTTGCGGTAAACGTCGGCGAACTGCTGATGACCGAATGCGAAATGGTGAACGGCTTTGTCGCGCCAGAAAATGACTCTCCCCATTTTACCCGCGGCTACGGGCTGGTGTTCGGCATGAGCGAACGCAAAGCGATGGCAATGGCGCTGGTAGACCGCGCCCTACAGGCACCCGACTACGATGAAACGGTCACGGGACCGGCGCAGGACGAAGAGTTCGTGCTGGCGCATGCGGATAACGTCGAGGCGGCGGGTTTTGTTTCCCACCTCAAACTCCCCCACTACGTCGATTTCCAGGCCGAGCTGGAACTGCTCAAACGCCTGCAACAGGAGGCCGTCCGTGACCGCTAATCTTTCCGGCTACAATTTTGCTTATCTCGATGAACAAACGAAACGCATGATCCGCCGGGCACTGCTGAAAGCGGTCGCCATTCCGGGGTATCAGGTGCCGTTCGGCGGGCGTGAAATGCCCATGCCCTACGGCTGGGGCACCGGCGGTATTCAGCTTACCGCCAGCGTGATAGGTGAAGCTGACGTGCTGAAGGTCATCGACCAGGGCGCGGATGACACCACCAACGCGGTGTCCATTCGCAACTTTTTCAGGCACGTAACCGGGGTAAACACCACCGACGCGACCTGCGACGCGACGCTTATTCAGACCCGTCACCGCATCCCGGAAACGCCGCTCACGGAAGATCAGATTATTATTTTCCAGGTGCCGATCCCCGAACCGCTGCGCTTTATCGAGCCACGCGAGACGGAAACCCGCACCATGCACGCGCTGGAAGAGTACGGCGTGATGCAGGTGAAGCTGTATGAGGATATCGCCCGCTTCGGCCATATCGCCACCACCTACGCCTATCCGGTCAAGGTCAACGGGCGCTACGTGATGGATCCGTCACCCATCCCAAAATTCGACAACCCGAAAATGGACAGGATGCCCGCGCTGCAGCTGTTCGGGGCCGGGCGTGAAAAACGCATCTACGCCGTACCGCCGTATACCCGAGTCGAGAGCCTCGATTTCGACGATCACCCGTTTACCGTGCAGAGCTGGGATGAACCCTGCGCCATCTGCGGTTCCACCCACAGCTATCTCGATGAAGTGGTGCTCGACGACAGCGGCAAACGGATGTTTGTCTGCTCCGACACCGACTACTGCCGCCAACAGAGCGAGGCCCTTAGCCAATGACGCAACCGCTGCTTTCCGTCAATAACCTGACCCATCTCTACGCGCCGGGCAAAGGCTTCAGCGATGTCTCTTTTGACCTGTGGCCTGGCGAAGTGCTGGGCATTGTGGGCGAGTCCGGTTCCGGCAAAACAACCCTACTGAAGTCGATTTCCTCGCGCCTGACGCCGCAGTCTGGCGAAATTGTGTATCAGAACCGTTCGCTGTACGGCATGAGCGAAGCCGACCGTCGCCGCCTGCTGCGCACCGAATGGGGCGTGGTACATCAGCACCCGATGGACGGCCTGCGCCGTCAGGTTTCGGCGGGCGGTAATATCGGCGAACGCCTGATGGCCACCGGCGCACGCCACTATGGCGACATTCGCGCTACCGCGCAGCGCTGGCTGACCGACGTCGAAATTCCCGCCTCGCGCATCGACGATCTGCCCACCACCTTCTCCGGCGGCATGCAGCAACGTTTACAGATTGCCCGCAACCTCGTCACCCATCCCAGGCTGGTATTTATGGATGAACCCACCGGTGGGCTGGACGTCTCGGTACAGGCCAAACTGCTGGACCTGCTGCGCGGCCTGGTGGTGGAACTGGATCTGGCCGTAGTGATTGTCACCCATGATTTGGGCGTGGCGCGCCTGCTGGCAGACCGTTTACTGGTGATGAAACAGGGTCAGGTGGTGGAAAGTGGATTAACCGACCGCGTGCTCGACGATCCGCATCATCCGTACACCCAACTGCTAGTGTCGTCGGTGTT
>NZ_SZWV01000069.1:76900-78472 GCF_005280945.1 Citrobacter sp. wls718 | reverse complement strand
GATAAGCGCAGCGCCATCCGGCAATAAGAACCATGAGGCTCAAATGATCCGCGTAGAAAATGTCAGTAAAACCTTTGTACTGCACCAGCAAAACGGCGTACGCCTGCCGGTGTTGCACAACGCCACTCTGGACGTAAAAAGCGGTGAGTGCGTGGTGCTGCACGGTCACTCGGGCAGTGGGAAATCAACGCTGCTGCGTTCGCTGTACGCCAACTATCTGCCGGACACCGGCCATATTCATATTCAGCACGGCGACGAGTGGGTGGATCTGGTGCAGGCTCCGGCGCGGAAAGTGCTGGAAGTGCGCCGTTCCACCATCGGCTGGGTCAGCCAGTTCCTGCGCGTGATCCCCAGGGTCTCGGCGCTGGACGTGGTGATGCAACCGCTGCTGGATCTGGGCTTCTCCCGCGACGTGTGTGCGTCCAAAGCGGCGCGCCTGCTGGAACGTCTGAACGTCCCGGAAACGCTGTGGCATCTCGCCCCATCGACCTTTTCCGGCGGTGAGCAGCAGCGCGTCAACATTGCGCGCGGGTTTATCGTCGATTACCCAATTTTACTGCTCGATGAGCCCACCGCGTCGCTGGATGCCAAAAACAGCGCCGCCGTAGTGGCACTGATAGAAGAAGCCAAAGCGCGCGGCGCGGCAATTGTCGGTATTTTTCACGATCAAACCGTTCGCGACCGCGTGGCGGACCGTTTGCACCTGATGGGAACCACAGCATGATTATCAATAACGTAAAGCTGGTGCTGGAAGACGAAGTGGTACAGGGATCGCTGGAAATGGAGGGCGGCGTGATTCGCGCTATTACCGAAAGCCAGAGCCGTCTGCCCGAGGCGCTGGACGGTGAAGGTGGCTGGCTGCTGCCGGGGCTTATCGAACTGCACACCGATAATCTCGACAAATTCTTCACCCCGCGCCCGAAGGTGGATTGGCCCGCGCATTCGGCGATGAGCAGCCATGACGCGCTGATGGTCGCCAGCGGCATCACCACCGTGCTGGATGCAGTGGCGATTGGCGATGTTCGCGACGGCGGCGATCGCCTGGAAAATCTGGAAAAGATGATCAATGCGGTGGAAGAAACGCAGAAGCGCGGGGTCAACCGCGCCGAGCATCGTCTGCATCTGCGTTGCGAACTGCCGCACCACACCACCCTGCCGCTGTTTGAAAAACTGGTCGGGCGCGAACCAGTGACGCTGGTTTCACTGATGGATCACTCGCCGGGCCAGCGCCAGTTCGCCAACCGCGAAAAATACCGGGAATATTATCAGGGCAAGTATTCACTTACCGATGAGCAGATGGCCCGCTACGAAGAAGAACAGTTGGCCCTCGCCGCATGCTGGTCGCAGCCCAACCGGACCGCCATCGCGCAGATGTGTCGCGAACGCCATATTGCGCTGGCAAGCCACGACGACGCTACCCATGACCATGTTCTCGAATCACATCAACTTGGCAGCGTGATCGCCGAGTTTCCCACCACCTTTGCAGCCGCAGAGGCTTCACGCCAGCACGGCATGAACGTGCTGATGGGCGCACCCAATATCGTGCGCGGCGGCTCGCACTCCGGCAACGTC
>NZ_SZWV01000069.1:73270-76822 GCF_005280945.1 Citrobacter sp. wls718 | reverse complement strand
CTACCCCGCCAGCCTGCTCGACGCCGCGTTTCGTGTAGCGGACGACGATGCCAACCGCTTCACGCTGGCGCAGGCGATTCATCTGGTGACCCGTAATCCGGCGCGGGCGCTGAATCTCGACGATCGCGGTGTTATCGCCGAAGGTAAACGCGCGGATCTGGTGCTGGCGCACCGCAAAGGCGATCACGTGCATATCGACCACGTCTGGCGGCAGGGAAAAAGGGTGTTCTGACTATGGGAAAACTGATCTGGCTGATGGGGCCGTCCGGCTCCGGTAAGGACAGCCTGCTGGCCGAACTCCGCCAGCAGGAACAGGCGCAACTGCTGGTGGCGCATCGTTACATTACCCGGGCCGCCAACGCCGGGAATGAAAACCATATTGCGCTGAGCGAACAGGAGTTTTTTACCCGCGCCGGACAGAACCTGCTGGCGCTGAGCTGGCATGCCAACGGCTTGTACTACGGCGTCGGCGTGGAGATTGACCTCTGGCTACACGCCGGGTTTGATGTGGTGGTAAACGGCTCCCGCGCCCATCTGCCACAGGCAAAATCACGCTACGGCGCGGCGCTGCTGCCGGTCTGTTTGCAGGTATCACAAGACGTGTTGCGCCAGCGCTTACTGGCGCGCGGGCGAGAAAATGAAACGGAGATTGCCGCCCGTCTTGAACGTGCAGCCCGCTATGCGCCAGAGGACTGCCATACGCTAAACAATGACGGTAGTCTGCTACAGTCAGTGAATACATTGCTCACACTGATGGGACGTAAGCATTCTTATGCCTGAGAGCGCACGGACCCGTAGGCCGGATAAGACGCCTGCGTCGCCATCCGGCTATACATGACCAGGGGAGCAACAATGAGCTTAACGATCACTTTAAGCGGCACTGGCGGCGCGCAGCTGGTGCCGGTTTTTGGCTGCGACTGCCGCGCCTGCCAGCGGGCGCGTTTACAGTCGCAATATCGCCGCCGCCCCTGCAGCGGCGTGGTCAAATTCAACCATGCCGTGACGCTGCTCGACGCGGGGATCCCGCATCTGATGGACGACTGGCCCGCCGGCAGCTTCCGCCAGTTTCTGCTCACCCACTACCATATGGATCATGTGCAGGGACTGTTTCCGCTGCGCTGGGGCGTGGGGAAAACGATCCCGGTATACGGGCCGCCGGATGAACAGGGTTGCGACGATCTGTTTAAGCATCCCGGCATTCTCGACTTCAGCCACACCGTCGAACCGTTTGTGGTGTTTGATTTGCAGGGGTTACAGGTGACACCGCTGCCGCTCAACCACTCAAAGCTGACGTTTGGCTATCTACTGGAAACTGCGCACAGCCGCGTGGCGTGGCTCTCTGATACCGCCGGGCTGCCCGACAAAACGCTGACGTTTCTGCGCAACAATCAGCCGCAGGCGATGATCATCGACTGTAGCCATGCCCCGCGCACGCAACCACCGCGCAATCACTGCGATGTAAATACCGTGACTGCGCTCAATGACGTTATCTGCTGCCCACGGGTGATTCTGACCCACATCAGCCATCAGTTCGACGAGTGGCTAATGCATAATCCGCTACCGACAGGCATCGAAGCCGGGTATGACGGCATGGAGATTGTGCTGGATTAAGCGGAGACACTTCATAATAAGACATGTTAACAGGTCTTTCCCATCCTATATTAAGACCAGTTAAATGGTCTTAAGGAGCGATTATGCCACATATCATTTTAAGCGACACCACCGCCAGCGTGAGTGAGCTAAAAAAGAACCCGATGGCGACTGTTAGCGCAGGGGATGGGTTTCCGGTCGCAATCCTGAACCGTAACCAGCCCGCCTTTTATTGTGTTCCCGCTGAGCTTTACGAAAAAATGCTTGATGCGCTGGACGATCAGCAACTGGTTAAATTAGTCCATGAACGGAGCCAACAGCCACTGGTGGATGTTGATCTGGACAGCTATTTATGAGTTATACGGTAAAGTTCAGGGAAGATGCGCTGAAAGAATGGCAAAAATTGGATAAAACCATTCAGCAGCAGTTTGCCAAAGAACTTAAGAAATACGGTGAAAATCCGCATGTCCCCTCCGCGAAGCTCAGGGGAATAAAAGATTGCTATAAAATCCAACTACGCACTTCAAGGTTCCGTCTTGTTTATCAAGTTATTGACGACACCCTGGTCATCGCTGTCGTTGCTGTCGGTAAACGCGAGCGTAGTGAAGTTTATAATCTTGCCAGCGAAAGACTACGTTAACGATCGTAATCGTCTTCCATTCTACGTTCTTCATCTTCCAGCTGACGCCGTTCCTGATCGAGCCGACGCTGGCGGTCATCCAGCTGCCGACGGCGGTCTTCAAACTGGCGACGACGATCGTCATATTGCCTACGGCGATCGTCGCTTACCTGGCGTTGCCAGCTTTCGTCGCGCGAGTCATCGTAATCCCGATTATTATCAGGCTTATAGGCGTCGCTGACGGCGCGTTGAATATTGCCGATGGCGTCATCAATAATATCCGCCTGCGCCGACACGGTGGTCAGCATCAGCAAACTGAAAAAAAAGATCGTCGGGGAGCGTGTCATAAACCAGCCTCAAAAAGAAACTCGCCCCACGGTAATCAAAGCGCTTGCTCACGAGTAGCGGAGGAATCTCAATTGCGCGGATGACGCAGCGCCTGCGCCAGCTCCCCGCGGGTAAACGGTTTTCGCAGTAGCGCCACCTCCGGCAGGGCCGGGTTGTGTGCCGGACGCAAATCCTGACCGCTGATCAGAAGGATACTCAACTGCGGGTAATGCTTTAGCGCATGGTTAACCACATCCACGCCGCTTAATCCACCGGGCAGCATGAGGTCGCTGATCAGAATGTCGATCTCTGAAGATGCGGCAAGCAAGTGCATCGCCTGCTCGCCGTTGGCGGCCTCCAGCGTCAGATAACCCAGCAGGTGGAGCTGCTCACACAACGTCTGGCGCACATCGGCCTCATCTTCGAGCACCAACACCAGTTTCTCACCGCTGTTCGCCGCATGTTCCACCACAGGGATGTCCTGAGGCTGCACCGGCACAATGGCGCGCGGAAGCTGTAACCGGACCGTGGTCCCTTGCCCCGGCGCGCTCTCAATTTCCACCCGACCACCGGACTGACGCACAAAACCGTACACCATCGATAGGCCCAGCCCGCTGCCGCTGCCGGTCTGTTTGGTGGTGAAGAACGGTTCAAAGACCTGCGCTTTGATCTCCTGCGACATCCCACAGCCCTGGTCGGCCACCTCCAGCATCACCATGTCCTGCTTGCGACCGTCGCTGCGCGTGACCCGCTGATTCCAGCTGCGAATTTTAATCGTACCCACCTGCCCGTCCATCGCATCACGGGCGTTCATCACCAGATTAATAATGGCGTTTTCCAGCTGGCTGACGTCGATCCACGCCGGCCAGGCGGGTGACTGCGCTTCAATCTCCAGCGTCATCGTCGCCGGTAGCGAATGGCGCATCAGCTCCCCCAGGTTCTCCAGCAACGTTTTCAGCTCCACCGCATGTGGGTGCAACGATTGCTTGCGCGAAAAAGCCAGCAGTCGCTGGGTC
>NZ_SZWV01000069.1:66825-73236 GCF_005280945.1 Citrobacter sp. wls718 | reverse complement strand
GCCCCGCGCTCGGCGGCTTTTAGCGCCCGGTTGATACGCGGCGCATCGGGCGAGTCCGGACTGACCAAATCCAGGCTGCCAATAATCACTGCCAGCAAGTTATTGAAATCATGCGCTAATCCACCCGTTAACTGCCCCACCGCCTTCAGCTTTTGGCTGTGCAGTAACGCTTCTTCCAGCCCCTGACGCTCGGTGCGGTCGATTTCCATCTGCGTCGTTTTTTCTTTCAGCAGCCGAGTGGTGTGTTCAAGCGACGCCGTATTGCGGGCAAACACGCTAAAGGCGCGCGCCAGCTCTCCCAGCTCATCGCGCCGCTGCAGGGCCGGCACGCTGACGTCCGATTCGCCATGCGCCAGCCGGGTCATCGCCCGCGAGATAGCCGTCAGGTTCGAGCCTAAGTTGCGGTAGATATACCAGCCGGCAAAGCCGGTGATCACCACCGCCAGCAGCGCAAAAATCATGATAAACAGCACGCCGGACTGTAGTTCCTGATGGCTTTGCGCCACCCGCTGCTCGGAGATACTCGCCACCTGTGAGACATACTGGTTGATATCGCTGTTGAGGATCGCCACCAGCGCTTTGATATGGAACATATACCAGCTGATTGCCAGGTCACTCTGCTCCAGCGCGGACGAAAGCGGCTCCAGCTTATGCAGTTCCAGGTTGAAGTCGCTAAGAATACGACTCACCAACTGGCTGGGGTTTTGCAGAACAAGCGCGGGCATCACGCCGCCCAACTGTTTAATTACCGAACGCGGCGTCGGCGTTTCAATAGCGGCAACGATCAGGCGGTCCATCTGCCTCAGCAGCGCGTCATCCTGCGCGCCGGTGAGTTTTTGTAGATGGCGTAAATAACTTTGATTCTGGTACAGCGAACTGAGCAGAGCATTACGTTCCAGATGCCGCAACTGCCCGCGCTGCAGCATGCCTTCCACACTGCTTTGCAGTTCGTTACTGCGCTGGATAATGCGCTCGACCAGCCCCGGTTCCTGCTGCGCCAGCGGGGCGCTGGCCAGCTGTTCCAGCGAATGCTTGAGCGCGCGCTGGGTCTCCTGTAGCCGTTCCGCTTCACCTTTGTATTCCAGCGCCCCCACGACCTGTGAGAGCCGCACCGCCGCCGTCGCGACGTTCGCCGTGTCGCGCGCCAGATTCATGCTGCCGGTCATGTCATCAACGGTTTGCTGTTGCACCTGTTCCTGGATCTGGCTGGCGTGCTGAAACCCCAGCACCGCCACCCCGCTGACCATCAGCGTGACCGCCACCACCAGCAGATTGAAGAACAGCAATCGCCCGCGCGCACTGGCGAAAAAGTGACGTCCGGGTTGCGGCATATCACGCTCCATGAAGAAAAATCGCAATATGACAAATATGAACGGCTTCTGACATTTTGCATTTACATTCCTGTGATGGACTGCTGATATCGGCCACCCCGCAGGAGATCCGTTATGAGCAAGACACCGGTTCTGGAGATGCGCAACATTGCCAAAGCATTCGGCAAATTTTACGCGCTGAAAGGGGTCGATTTAACGGTGTGGTCCGGCGAAATCCACGCCCTGATGGGTGAAAACGGCGCCGGGAAAAGCACCCTGATGAAGATCCTCGCCGGGGCCTATACCGCCACCAGCGGTGAGATCTTAATTGACGGTCAGCCCTTTCATATTCGCGGACCCAAGGATGCGCTGAGCGCTGGCATCACGCTGATTTATCAGGAGATGCAACTCGCGCCAAATCTGACGGTAGCGGAAAATATCTTTCTTGGCAGCGAACTGTCGCGCGGTGGTCTGGTACAGCGCAAAGAGATGGTGATGCAGGCGCAAAAGGTCATCGACCGGCTCGGGGCACAGTTTAAGGCCAGCGATCGAGTCATGACGCTGACCATCGCCGAGCAGCAGCAGGTCGAAATCGCCCGCGCCCTGCACCGTAACAGCCGCATCCTGGTCATGGATGAACCCACCGCCGCCCTCTCTTCACGTGAAACCCACCGCCTGTTTGAGCTGATCATGCGCCTGCGTGATGAAGGGATGGCAATTATCTACATCAGCCACCGCATGGCGGAAGTATATGAACTTTCGGATCGCGTCAGCGTGTTGCGCGACGGGCAGTACGTCGGCAGCCTGACCCGCGACAAGCTTAACGCCTCTGAACTGGTGCGCATGATGGTCGGCCGCCCGTTAAGCGATCTGTTCAACAAAGAACGCGATATCCCTTTAGGCAAGGCGCGCCTGAACGTGCATCACCTGACCGATGGCAACAAAGTCCAGCCGTGCAGTTTACTGGTGCGTTCCGGGGAGATTGTCGGCCTGGCCGGGCTGGTCGGCGCCGGTCGCTCCGAGCTGGCGCAGCTGATATTTGGCGTGCGCAAAGCCATCAGCGGCATGATTGAAGTCGACGGCGAGCCGGTGGTGATCCACTCCCCGCGTGAGGCCATCGATCACGGTATCGGCTTTCTGACCGAGAACCGCAAAGAACAGGGGCTGTTTTTAGAGCTGGCGGCGGCTGAAAACATCACCATGGCCACGCTGGAGCGTGACGCCAACTGGGGCATGCTGAACCGCAAAAAAGCGCAGACCATCTCCGATGACGCCATTCAGTTGCTCAATATCCGCGTACCCCACGCGCAGGTCCGCGCGGGCGGACTGTCCGGCGGCAATCAGCAAAAATTACTTATCTCGCGCTGGGTCGCGATTGGCCCACGCATTTTGATCCTCGACGAACCCACGCGCGGCGTGGACGTCGGCGCCAAAAGCGAGATATACCGGATCATGAACGAAATGGCGCGCAAAGGTGTGGCTATCTTAATGATCTCCAGCGAACTGCCGGAAGTGGTCGGCATGAGTGACCGGGTGTACGTGATGCGCGAAGGCAGTATTGCCGGTGAGCTGAACGGACAAAGCATTACTCAGGAAAATATTATGACGCTGGCAACCGGCGTGAACGACTCCCATCATCAGGCGGTGTCCCATGAATAATCCAACCCCTTCCCAGCCGGTGGCCAAATCCGCCTCGGCGAAAAAAATGTTGATGGGCGATCTGATGCAAACGGTCGGTATCTTGCCCATTTTAATCCTGATTGTGGCGGTATTTGGTTTTATCGCACCCAACTTTTTTACCGAAAGTAACCTGCTCAACATCACCCGTCAGGCGTCGATCAACATCGTGCTGGCAGCGGGGATGACCTTCATCATTCTCACCGGTGGGATCGACCTTTCCGTCGGTTCCATTCTCGGCACCACCGCGGTGGCGGCGATGGTCGTGTCGCTGATCCCGGAGCTGGCGCTGTTGTCGATTCCGGCGGCATTGATGCTTGGCCTGGCACTGGGGCTGTTTAACGGCGCACTGGTCGCTTTTGCCGGACTGCCACCGTTTATCGTCACCCTTGGCACCTATACCGCACTGCGCGGCGCGGCTTACCTGCTGGCGGACGGCACCACGGTTATCAACTCCAATATCAGCTTCGAGTGGATCGGTAACAACTACCTCGGGCCGATCCCGTGGCTGGTGGTGATTGCGTTGGCGGTCATTGCGGTGTGCTGGTTCATTCTGCGTCGCACCACGTTGGGCGTTCATATTTACGCGGTGGGCGGCAACATGCAGGCCGCACGGTTAACCGGTATCAAAGTGTGGCTGGTGCTGCTGTTCGTCTACGGCATGAGCGGGCTGCTTTCCGGCCTCGGCGGGGTGATGAGCGCCTCGCGACTGTACAGCGCCAACGGCAACTTGGGCATGGGCTATGAGCTGGACGCCATCGCCGCGGTGATCCTCGGCGGCACCAGTTTTGTCGGCGGGATCGGCACCATCACCGGCACGCTGGTGGGGGCGTTGATTATCGCTACGCTCAATAACGGCATGACGCTAATGGGCGTGTCTTATTTCTGGCAACTGGTGATCAAAGGGGCGGTGATCATCATAGCGGTGCTAATCGACAAATACCGTACCCGACACCATCAAAGTGCATAACAACAAAACCCTACAGCTACGAGGAACACAACATGCGTTTGAAGCCATTAGTTACCGCGCTCTGTGCTGGCGCACTGCTTGCCGCGACGCCGTATGTGCAGGCAAAAGAACTGAAATCCATCGGCGTAACGGTCGGCGATCTTGCTAACCCGTTCTTCGTGCAGATAACCAAAGGTGCAGAGCTGGAAGCGCGCAAGCTGGCGGGGGATAATGTCAAAGTGACGCTGGTGTCCAGCGGCTACGATCTCGGTCAACAGGTGTCGCAGATAGACAACTTTATTGCCGCTAAAGTCGACATGATCATTCTTAACGCGGCAGATTCCAAAGGCATCGGCCCGGCGGTAAAACGGGCGAAAGACGCGGGGATTGTGGTCGTCGCCGTTGACGTGGCAGCGGAAGGCGCTGACGCCACCATCACCTCCGACAACACCCAGGCCGGCGAAATGGCCTGTAAATACATCACCGACCGCCTGAAAGGGAAAGGCAACGTCGTTATCATCAACGGGCCGCCGGTTTCCGCCGTGCAGAACCGCGTAGAAGGCTGCCAGACCGAGTTCAAACGCCACCCGGACATCAAGGTGCTGTCGCATAATCAGAACGCGAAGGGCAGCCGTGAAGGCGGGCTGGAGATCATGACCGCTCTGCTGGCGGCCAATCCGAAGATCGACGGCGTGTTCGCCATTAACGATCCGACAGCGATCGGGGCCGATCTGGCTGCAAAACAGGCGCAGCGTAGTGAATTCTTTATTGTCGGCGTCGACGGATCGCCGGACGGCGAAGAGGCGCTGAAGCGGGAAAACTCATTATTTGTGGCGACCCCGGCACAAGATCCGCAGGTGATGGCAGCCAAAGCGGTCGAAATCGGCTATGACATATTGCAAGGTAAACCCGCGCCGAAAGAACCCGTGCTGATCCCGGTGACGATGATCGATAAGAACAACGTCGGCAGCTATAAGGGTTGGACGGTGAAATAAGTCGCCACAACAACGCCGGATGGCGGCAAAAATGCCTTATCCGGCCTACAAGATCGCTATGAATTTGTAGGCCGGATAAGCGCAGCGCCATCCGGCATTATATTAAGGAGAATTCTGTCCATGAAACGCTCCGCAATAAATGAGATTCTGGGTCACACGCGCCAGTTTTTTTCCTTGCACGACGTGCATCTCCCCCCCTTCGCCAGCTTCCCACCCACCCAATGGCGCAAACTCGACGCCGGAGCCTGGAGTGAAGTCTTTGACCTCAAACTCGGCTGGGACGTCACCGCATTCGGCGGTGATAACTTTGCCGCCCTGGGCTTAACGCTGTTTACCCTGCGTAATGGTTCACCAAAAGGCATGCCCTATGAGAAATGCTACGCCGAAAAAATCATGCACGTCCGCGATGGCCAGGTGACACCCATGCATTTTCACTGGCGCAAACGCGAAGACATTATCAATCGCGGCGGCGGTAATTTGATTGTGGAACTGTGGAACGCCGGAGTCAGAGAACAAACGGAAGACAGCGACGTCAGCGTAGTGATTGACGGCTGCCGGCAAACGCACGCAGCGGGCAGCCAGCTGCGCCTGACGCCAGGGGAAAGCATCTGCCTGACGCCCGGTCTGTATCATAGCTTCTGGGCCGAAGAAGGGTTTGGCGACGTGCTGGTTGGCGAAGTTTCTTCGGTTAACGACGACGATCACGATAACCATTTCCTGCAACCCATCGCCCGCTATAACGACATTGAAGAAGACGAACCGGCGCTGCTGGTGTTGTGTAACGAATATCGCCTGTTCCGCTAACCAAGGAGCGCATTATGCCGTTGATTTCCCTCGCCGATGGCCTCGCCCATGCCCGCGAGCACCGCTATGCCTTAGGCGCGTTTAACGTTCTGGATTCGCACTTCCTGCGTGCGCTGTTTGCCGCCGCGAAGCAGGAACGATCGCCATTTATTATCAACATTGCCGAAGTGCATTTTAAATATATCTCGCTGGATTCTCTGGTCGAAGCGGTAAAGTTCGAAGCCGCACGCCATGACATTCCGGTGGTGCTTAACCTCGATCACGGCCTGCATTTTGAGTCGGTGGTGCGGGCGCTGCGCTTAGGCTTCAGCTCGGTGATGTTCGATGGTTCTACGCTGGAGTACGAGGAGAATATTCGCCAGACCCGCGAGATGGTGAAGATGTGCCACGCCGTCGGCGTGTCGGTGGAAGCAGAGCTGGGGGCCGTCGGCGGCGATGAAGGCGGAGCGCTGTACGGCCATGCCGACGAGTCGCTGTTTACCGACCCGATGCTGGCACGGGATTTCGTCGACAGAACCGGCATTGATGCCTTAGCCGTCGCCATTGGCAATGCCCACGGCAAGTACAAAGGCGACCCCAAACTCGACTTCCCGCGGCTGGACGCCATTCGACAGCAGGCGGCAATCCCGCTGGTACTGCACGGCGGCTCCGGCATTAGCGACGACGATTTCCGTCG
>NZ_SZWV01000069.1:58725-66734 GCF_005280945.1 Citrobacter sp. wls718 | reverse complement strand
GGAGTCGCGGATGAACAACCGCCAGCCGCTGTACGACGAATTTGCTGAGCTGCTGTTGGGTATCGAAGAGGCCATTACCGATACCGTCTCCGAACAGATGCGCATCTTTGGCAGCGCGGGGCAGGCCTGATGGAACGCAGAGGCATTATCGCCGCAGGCAACATGCTGGTCGATCATGTGCATCAAATTGTGCAGTGGCCGGAGTGCGGCTGGCTGGCGGAGATCACCCACAGCGAACGCGCTACCGGCGGTGCGCCCCTGAACGTGCTGCTGACGCTGGCGAAAATGCACACCGGGCTACCGCTGCAGGCGGTGGGATTGATCGGTCAGGACAGCGATGGCGACTACATTATGGCGATGCTCGAGCAGTATCACGTGAATCGCCAGCACGTGCAGCGCACCACGTCCGCCCCCACCTCGATGTCGCAGGTGATGACCGACCCGAGCGGCCAGCGCACTTTTTTTCATTCTCCCGGCGCAAACCGGCTGCTGGATCTGCCCGCCTTTGAGCAGCTTGATAGCGCGATGAAAATTTTCCATCTCGGCTATCTGCTGCTGCTCGACAGCCTGGACAAGCCGGATGATACCTTTGGCACGCGCAGCGCTCGGCTACTGGCGCAAATGCGCAATAACGGGTTTGAAACATCGCTGGACCTGGTGTCGCGCAAGGGCGATCCGCGCTATCAGCCGCTGGTAATGCCAGCGCTCCGTCATCTCGATTATCTGGTGATCAACGAGCTGGAGGCCGGGGAATTCAGCGGGCTGGCGATCCGCCAGCCTAACGGTGAGCTGCATATCCCGCACATCGCCAGCGCTGCACGTGAGCTGCTGGACGCGGGCGTGCGCCAGCGGGTGGTGATCCACTGCCCGGAAGGAGCCTGGGGCGAAACGCCGGATCGAGACGGCACATGGATCCCTTCGCAGTATCTGGCGCAGGAGGAGATCGTCGGCAGCGTCGGTGCGGGGGATGCATTTTGCGCCGGATTTTTGTACGGCTGCCATGAGCACTGGTCGCTGGAAGGGAGTATCCGGCTGGCGCACGCCTGCGCGCGGGCCAGTTTGCTGTGCGCCAATGCCATCGACGGCGCGAAAACGCTGGCAGAGTTAAAAGCTGGGATGGCTGATGCCTGATGCGCTGCGCTTATCAGGCCTACGTAGCCATTATCGCTTTTGTAGGCTGGATAAGGCGTTTACGCCGCATCCGGCAACTGCACACGATCACGCCGCTTTTTCGTGATGCTGGACGTCAGCGGCAAACACGTATCCCAACCCGCGCAGGGTTTTAATCAGCATAGGCTGATGCGGGTTGGCTTCTATTTTGCGCCGCAGTCGCATGATTAACACGTCGATGGTGCGATCAAACACCTCGACGCTATCGCTGCGCGTCAGTTCCAGCAGCTGCTCGCGGCTCAGCACCCGCCGGGCATTTTGTGCCAACGCCAGCAGCAGGCTGTATTCACCCTGCGTCAGGTCGACTTTCAACTGCTGGGGATTACGCAACTGGCAGCCCGCGGTATCCAGATGCCAGCCATTAAAGGAAAGCCCGGTGGTTTGCGCACCCGAGCCTTCAGGCGTGAGCACGCCTACGCGTCTGAGCACCGCCTTCACCCGCGCCACCAGCACCCGCGCATTGAACGGTTTACCGATGTAATCATCAGCGCCCATTTCCAGCCCGACCACCACATCCGACTCACTACCCATTCCTGTAAGCATCACTACCGGCAGGCCAGGCCTCATCTTTTGCACCTGTTGCAGCACCATCAGGCCGTTGGTGTCGGGCAGCACCATATCCAGTAAAACCAGCGCAATATCCGGCTGAGTCTCAATGCAGCGCAACGCCGCCTGTCCGGTATGACAGGTCGTCACGGCAAAGACGTGTTCGCTCAGCACATCCTCCAGGAGTGCGCAGATTGTTACGTCATCATCCACAACCAGTATCGCCGGCTTCATTGTTTTTCCCCATCTCGCGCCAACTCAAATGAGTGTGAATGATTCTGCACAGAGTGACAGCGATAAGGCACAAGGACGTGCGGGAAACATAGCCCCGGTCACACTGCCGGGCCGTCACACTTGTAGGATTCGTCACGTCAAATATGACGACAGCCTGTTTTTCGTCAGGGTTTTGCTCAAATGATGCCCGTATTATCGGCCAATGCCCCTGCTAAAAACATGGCATAAAAGATGCATAACAAAAACGACAAGCGCGTATGCGCGATTTGATTAACTGGAGCGAGACCGATGAAAAAAGTCGTCACGGTTTGCCCATATTGCGCATCAGGTTGCAAAATCAACCTGGTGGTCGATAACGGCAAAATCGTCCGGGCTGAGGCGGCGCAGGGGAAAACCAACCAGGGTACCCTGTGTCTGAAGGGCTATTATGGCTGGGATTTTATCAACGATACCCAGATCCTAACCCCTCGCCTGAAAACCCCAATGATCCGTCGCCAACGTGGCGGCAAACTGGAATCTGTTTCCTGGGATGAAGCGCTGGATTACGTGGCAACTCGCCTGAGCGCCATCAAAGCGAAGTATGGCCCGGATGCTATTCAGACGACCGGTTCATCTCGCGGAACGGGTAATGAAACCAACTATGTAATGCAAAAATTCGCACGCGCCGTTATTGGTACCAATAACGTTGACTGCTGCGCTCGCGTCTGACACGGCCCTTCGGTTGCAGGTCTGCACCAATCGGTCGGTAACGGCGCAATGAGTAATGCGATTAACGAAATTGATAACACCGATTTAGTGTTTATTTTCGGGTACAACCCGGCGGATTCCCACCCTATCGTGGCGAATCACGTGATTAACGCTAAACGTAACGGGGCGAAAATTATCGTCTGCGATCCGCGCAAAATTGAAACCGCGCGCATTGCCGACATGCACATCGCGTTAAGAAACGGCTCGAATATCGCGCTGCTCAACGCTATGGGTCATGTCATCATCGAAGAAAAACTGTACGACCAGGCGTTCGTGGCCTCACGTACGGAAGGCTTCGAAGAGTACAGCAAGATCGTCGAAGGCTATACGCCGGAGTCCGTCGAAGACATTACTGGCGTGAGCGCACAGGAAATTCGTCAGGCTGCACGTATGTATGCATCGGCAAAAAGCGCGGCTATCCTGTGGGGCATGGGCGTGACCCAGTTCTATCAGGGCGTGGAAACCGTGCGTTCACTGACCAGCCTCGCCATGCTGACCGGCAACCTCGGTAAGCCAAGCGTGGGCGTTAACCCGGTTCGTGGCCAGAACAACGTTCAGGGCGCGTGCGACATGGGTGCGCTGCCGGATACCTATCCGGGCTATCAGTACGTTAAGTTCCCGGAAAACCGCGAGAAGTTTGCTAAAGCCTGGGGCGTAGAAAGCCTGCCTGCCCATACCGGCTATCGCATCAGCGAGCTGCCGCACCGTGCGGCGCATGGCGAAGTGCGCGCGGCGTACATTATGGGTGAAGATCCATTACAGACCGATGCTGAACTGTCCGCAGTGCGCAAAGGTTTTGCGGATCTGGAACTGGTCATCGTGCAGGATATCTTCATGACCAAAACCGCCGCTGCCGCAGACGTTATTTTACCGTCTACGTCATGGGGTGAGCATGAAGGCGTCTACTCTGCGGCTGACCGTGGCTTCCAGCGCTTCTTTAAAGCAGTTGAGCCGAAGTGGGATCTGAAAACGGACTGGCAGATTATCAGTGAAATTGCTACCCGTATGGGCTACCCGATGCACTACAACAACACCCAGGAAATCTGGGATGAGTTGCGCGGCCTGTGCCCGGATTTCTACGGCGCCACCTACGAGAAGATGGGCGAACTGGGCTATATCCAGTGGCCTTGTCGCGACACCTCGGATGCCGATCAGGGCACGTCTTACCTCTTCAAAGAGAAGTTTGACACCCCGAACGGTCTGGCACAGTTCTTTACCTGCGACTGGGTTGCGCCAATCGACAAGCTGACCGACGAGTACCCGATGGTCCTGTCGACGGTGCGCGAAGTCGGCCACTACTCTTGCCGTTCAATGACCGGCAACTGTGCGGCGCTGGCGGCATTAGCGGATGAACCGGGCTACGCCCAGATCAACACCGCCGATGCTGAACGTCTGGGCATTCAGGATGAAGAGCTGGTGTGGGTTAACTCGCGTAAAGGTCGTGTCATCACGCGTGCAGCAGTCAGCGATCGTCCGAACAAAGGCGCGATTTACATGACCTACCAGTGGTGGATTGGGGCCTGTAATGAACTGGTCACCGAGAACCTGAGTCCGATTACCAAAACGCCAGAGTACAAGTACTGTGCCGTCAACGTTGAGCGCATTGCCGATCAGCGTGCTGCCGAGCAGTATGTGATTGATGAGTACACCAAGCTGAAAGCCAGTCTGCGCGAAAGCGCGATGGGCTGATTTGCCGGATGGCGGCATGAATGCCTTATCCGGCCTACGACCTGTTTCCACTGTAGGCCTGATAAGATGCGTTGGCATCGCCATCAGGCATTTTCCTTACAACGGTCTCCATTCGGAGGCCGTTTTTTTATGCAAATAATCTCTCTATACTGTTCGTTCCCTACTCTAAATCTAAAAATAAGATGAAACGACTTTTCGCCTTGATGGTGTTATTGACATATTTTGCCCATGCCGAAGAACCAGGTAGCCAGTTCCTGAAGGCCGCCGAGGCTGGAGACCGACGCGCACAATACTTTCTCGCCGATACCTGGTTTAGTTCAGGCAATTTGAGTAAAGCCGAATACTGGGCGCAAAAGGCTGCCGACAATGGCGATTCGGACGCCTGGGCTCTGTTGGCACAAATTAAAATTACCAATCCAGTCAGTCTGGATTATCCGCAAGCCAAAACGCTGGCTGAAAAAGCGGCCCAGGCGGGCAGTAAGAGCGGCGAAATTACACTGGCACGTATCCTGGTCAATACCCAGGCGGGGCGTACCGATTACCCCAAAGCCATTACGCTGTTACAAAACGCCTCGGAGAATCTGGAGAGCGACTCAGCCGTTGATGCGCAGATGCTGCTCGGCCTGATTTACGCCAACGGCGTAGGCATTCCCGCAGACGATGACAAAGCCACCTGGTATTTCAAACGCAGCTCGGCCATTTCGCGTACCGGGTATTCCGAGTACTGGGCCGGGATGATGTTCTTAAACGGTGAGCAGGGTTTTATTGAAAAGAATAAACAGAAGGCACTGCACTGGTTGAATCTGAGCTGTACGGAAGGGTTTGATACCGGCTGCGAAGAGTTTGATAAGTTAACGAACGGGTAGTGAAGGTGGATTGCCTGATAAGCATAGCGCCATCCGGCAATCCAGAGCGGGTTGCCGGATGGCGGCGTTGCCTTATCCGGCCTACACGGCGGTCTTATCAAATTTGCCCAATACTTCGCGCTCATAGGCCAGCGCTTTTTTACGGTCAAATTTATGTTCCCACTTGGCGATAACCAGTACCGCCAACGCGTTACCCACCACGTTCAGCGCAGTACGCGCCATGTCGAGGATACGGTCAACACCGGCGATAAATGCCAGACCTTCCAGCGGAATACCCACGCTACCCAGCGTAGCCAACAACACCACAAACGACACGCCCGGCACACCCGCGATCCCTTTCGAGGTCACCATCAGCGTCAGCACCAGTACGATTTCCTGCCACAACGACAGGTCAATGCCGTACAGCTGGGCGATAAAAATCGCGGCGATACTCTGGTACAGCGTCGAACCGTCAAGGTTGAACGAATACCCGGTCGGCACCACAAAACTGGTGATGGAGGCCGGTGCGCCATAGGCTTCCATCTTCTCAATAATACGCGGCAGCACGCTCTCAGAGCTGGCGGTAGAGTAGGCCAGAATCAGTTCGTCTTTCAGGATACGAATCAGGATCCAGATGCTCAAACCGCACACGCGCGCCACGATACCGAGCACCACCAGCGCGAAGAACAGGATGGCGAAATGCACCAGCAGCACCAGCTTCGCCAGCGGCCACAGGGAGGCAAAACCGAAGTTCGCCACGGTGACGGCGATCAGCGCAAAGACACCGACCGGCGCATAACGCATCACCATGTGCGTCACTTTAAACATCGTTTCAGAGATGGAACGGAACACGGTCACCAGCGGTTCGCGGTGAGTGGCCGGCAGTGAAGACAGGCCCAGACCAAACAGCACCGAGAAGAAGATAATCGGCAGCATGTCGCCTTTCGCCATCGACGCAACGATGTTGGTCGGCACCAGTGACAAAATCGTACCCATCAGGCCATGCGCGTGGCTCTGCACTTCTGCGGTTGTACTTTGATATTTCGAAATATCCACGGTCGCCAGCTGCGACATATCGACACCGGTACCAGGCTGGAACACATTCGCCAGCGTGATGCCGAGGATAATTGCCACGGTGGTGATCACTTCGAAATAGATAATGGTTTTGGCGCCAATACGACCCAGCTGTTTGGCATCACCGACCCCGGCAATACCGACGATCAACGTGGAGATAACTATCGGCACAACAATCATTTTGATCAGGTG
Source organism: Citrobacter sp. wls718 (assembly GCF_005280945.1). NCBI lineage: Bacteria > Pseudomonadati > Pseudomonadota > Gammaproteobacteria > Enterobacterales > Enterobacteriaceae > Citrobacter > Citrobacter sp. wls718. The sequence continues at coordinate 60,237 of NZ_SZWV01000069.1, read as the reverse complement.
GATAAAGATATCCCCTGCCGGAGACAGCAGGTTAACTACCAGCCATTCGCGGCTGTCACTGTGATAATGCAGGTAACTCCCCAGCAAAATGCCCAGCACCATGGCGATCAAAATCTGCCAGGCCAGGCTGACTTTCAAATTTTTCATAACAACGGACTTCCTCGATGGAGCGCTATTTCACATATAACCTATGGGAATAGTACATACTGAAAGGGTATGAATTGTGTTGCGTTCGTTTATGGAATTTTTTAACGCTTATTATCATTATCATTTGCATGGCATTCAGCGCAACCCTTTAAGAACAGGGCCTTTAGCTGATTTTATGCATAAAAACGCGAGTTTATGCGGGTCATCATGAATAACTTTTTGTTATAAAAGAATATTCATTTGATAAAAAATGAAGAATTATGACTGTGCGTTTTTTTCGCTAATTTGTTCAACTGCTGTTTTTTTGCACAGCAAAAACGACGCAAATCACAAAAAAACAAAAATTATTTTTGTCGATTCTGCAGCAATTTCGCCATATTGATTGAGTCAATCAACTGAGCACGATCCACCCTCGGCGAGTTTAAATCGAGAACTTTTTGCCACTGCAAAATAGCCTGTGCATAGTCAGCCTGCATAAACGCATCAGCAGCCAGCAGCATCAGCGCGGTAACTTCTGTCGGGTCCAGCGCCAGCGATTTCTCAATCATCTCACGGGTTTGCGGCGTCATATGCTGCCCGGACTGATAGTACAGCACCGTCGCCAGTGCCGAATAGATCTCGGCGTTTTCACCGCGCAAACGCAGCGCCTGCTCATAGGCCAGTAGAGCATTATGATACGCGTTTTGCCAAAGATAATACTCACCCAGTTGCGCCCATTGCGTGCTGTCTTGCGGGTTGGCACGTATTTTTGACTGCAGCGAAAGCAGTTGTTTTTCCTGCATATTTTCATCAGAAAACGCATGTAACGGGTCAGCCAGTCGCGCCTGCTCCTGCTGGACCGCCTGCCATTTTGGCGACAACAAATACCCTCCCGTACAGGCAATCACCATCAGCACAGCTATAGCGGCCAGGCGTTTTACCGGCATCGGACGTAACGGTGCACAACATTCAGGCTGACTCATCGTTCATCCTCTTCTACGCGCTGGCGCGTTCTCACCCGCCAGATAATCACGCCCACCAGCAGCAATAACAGGCACGGCAGTGCCCACAACAACAGCGTCTGCTCATTGAGCGGCGGGTTATAGCGGACGAAATCACCGTAACGATCGGTCATCCACGTGGTGATCTCATGTTCACTTTTGCCCTCTGCCACCATGCTATACACCTGATGACGCATACTGACCGCCACCGGCGCATTGGATTCCAGTAAGTTTTGATTCTGGCACTGTGGGCAGCGCAACTGGCTGGCAATAGACAGCGCTTTTTCCTGCTGTTGCGGGTTGTCAAAACGCCAGGTGTCGACAACCTGGGCATGCGTAGCGAAAGTAATGAAAAACAAGACGATCGTTAAGAGTAAAAACTTTC
>NZ_SZWV01000069.1:29363-58643 GCF_005280945.1 Citrobacter sp. wls718 | reverse complement strand
TTTACGCCGCCATCCGGCAACGCTGTGATTAATTTACGCATCGCGCTTTCTCCCCCGCCAGCCGCTGAGCAGCGCGCCGAATACCATCAGCAGCCCTCCGCCCCAAATCCAACGCACACCACTTTGCACGTACAAGCGCATGGCATAGCGCTCCGGTCCGGTTTTTTCGCCGATCACCGCGTACCAGTCGTGCAGCAGGTTCCAACGGATACCCGGCTCCATCATTTGCTGGCGACGCGCGGAATAGAAGCGTCTTTCGGGCTGCAGGCTGCCGATGCGTTTCTCATCCTGCCAGAGCGTAATCAGCGCCTTTTCACTGGTGTAGTTTCCTTTTGCTTCCAGAGAGAGGTGCTCAAAGCGGAAAACATAGCCTGCCAGTTCAACCTGCTGCCCAGGACTCAGATTCAGGCTCACTTCCTGGCGGCTCCCGCTGGAGAACACGATCCCTGCAGCAAAAACCAGCACGCCAGCATGTGCCAGCAGCGCCGGAAGCTGGCTTCGCAGCGGCACCTTCCGGCTTCTGATCGTCGCTATCACGATGACCACTAGCATCAGCAGGCCAAACGGCAGCGTTGCACGGTTGAAGTAAGGCGCGCCAACGGAGAGTCGTCCCCAACCAAACAGGCCGTAAATCATCGGATACAGCGTGCCAATTAGCACGATAAGCAGCACCGCGCAAAACAGCAGCAGCGCGACCAGAATCATCATCTCACGCGACCAGCCGCCAAAACGTACCGTGTGACCGACGTCCCGCGCCCGCCAGGCATACAGACCGAGCGATGCCAGGCTTAACACGGTAAACAGCGCAAACAGCGGCGCAGCGCGGACGTTGTCCAGCGCAAAGGCATGAACAGAAACCAGTATGCCGGAACGCACAATCAGCGTGCCCAACAGCGATAAAATCAGCGTGACAATCGCCAGCAGCAGCGACCAGTGCGGGAAACCTCCACGCTGCCGTGAGACATACAGGCTATGCAGTAACGCACTGGCGGAAAGCCAGGGTAATAAGGAAGCGTTTTCTACCGGGTCCCAGAACCACCAGCCGCCCCAGCCCAGTTCACAATAAGCCCACCAGGAACCAAGGATGATCCCAAGCGTCAGGGCGCACCAGCCGGGCAGCGCCCAGCGCCAGCACACCCAGGCAGTCCGTGCGTTAAAGCCGCCGCGCAGCAGCGAAGCCAGCGCCACGCCGGCCGCCACCATCAGCCCACCGTAGCCCAGATACAGCAGTGGTGGGTGCAGAATCAGCCCCAGGTGTTGCAGCATCGGGTTCAGGTCGCGCCCTTCAATTGCCGGCGGGAAGATGCGTACGAACGGATCGGACCACACCACCACGAACAGCAGCAATGACGCGGTCATCATTGACAGGACGCAGAGGGTTAACGGAAATAGCGCGTCCGGCTCACGCCTGGAGCGCCAGGCGAACAGTGCGCTCCAGGCTGAAAGAAACAGCACCCACAGTAACAGCGATCCTTCATGACCACCCCACACCGCCGCCAGCTTTAATCCCCACGGCAGCAGGCTATAGCTGTGCTGAGCTACGTAAACAACGGAGAAATCACTGGTCAGGAAACAGAACACCAGAATGGCAAAGGCCAGCAACAGCAGCGCAAACTGCGTCCACACGCCCACGCAGGCCAGACGCATAACGCCCTGCCAGCGCTGACGTACGCCCGTCAGCACGGCAAGCGGGGTCAACACGTTGACCCCGAGACTTAACAACAATGCCAGAAAACCGGCTTCAGGAAGGAGTACGTCCAGAAATCACCTTGCCCTACGCAACCGTCAGTTGCCCTGCATACAGAATGAAAAAGCGCAGCAGCAGCACGCCGGTCAGGCTGGCACCACACACTGCCAGCACACCGTGAAACGTCGGGCTGCGATTCGCCCACGGTTTCAGCAGCATCGGCAGGATCAGCCCCAACCCGGCCACGCCCAGCCAGAACCACCAGGTCCAGAAACCACCGCCCAACGCCGCAACCAGCGCGCGCATTTTGCCGTCATCGCCCAGCGCCAGCCCGATAAAGAACGCCGCCAGCAGGAAGATTTCCAGCCACACTACCGGGGTTTCCATGCGGTGTACAAAATGCGCCTCGGTGGTGTGCGGGTTACCGCGATGGCGCAATGCCATGGCGATCAGCGCCACCGCCGCACCGGACGAGATCCCGGAAAACAGGAACAGCACTGGCAAGATCGGGTTATTCAGGAACGGATAGGATTTCAGCGCCGACAGCAAGAACCCGGTGTAGGCCCCGAGCAGCACCGCCAGCACCAGCATCACTGTTTCCAGCAGACGATGGAACGGCGCGATCAGCGCCAGCAGTTTTGGCACGATCGTCAGACGAGGCACGAAGCGCTGTTGCAGGGCAATAACCTCTTTATCAAAGATTTTTGCCAGCCACAGCACCAGCACTACCATATACAACTGGAATAGCATGACCCCCATCGACATCACCGAGGTGAAGCTGTAGTGGAACATCAGTTTCCAGAAGGTCCATGGACGCGTCAGGTGCAAGACCAGGATCAGCAGGCCGAGAATAATCGCTCCCGGCCCGAGTACCAGCGTGGTACGCAGTAACGTACTGTCTGAACCGCCCGCTTCCGGATGCAGCCGTCGAAGCAATACCGACAGCGTCACCAGTCCGGCGGAAATACCGATCAGGAACAGATAGATGGCGATGGGCCAGTCCCACACCAGTGATTCAAAATGGAATGCAGAAGCGGGTGTCATTGGCTCACCTCCCCGTATTTAAAGGGAACGCGGTAGACCTTCGGTTTGGTGCCTAACGCCAGCTTGTAACGGTAGGTATTTTTCTGGTGTAACAGACGAGAGACCTCGCTGTTGGGATCGTCCAGATTACCAAACGTCAGCGCTTTCGTCGGACATGACTCAACGCAAGCAGGCTGCTTGCCCGCTTTCAGGTTGGTTTTACGGCAGAAGTCGCACTTATCTGCCGTCTTGTTGACCGGATGAATAAAGCGCACGCGATACGGGCAGGCGGCGATGCAATACTGGCAACCGACGCACAGATCCGGGTTCACATCCACAATGCCGGTGGCAGCATCGCGATACGATGCCCCCGTCGGGCAGACGTCAACACAGGGGGCGTGATCGCAGTGCTGGCACGAATGGCGGAAGAAGCGGTACTTCACATCAGGAAACGTCCCCAGCGGCTCGCTGCGAATAATCGTCAGACGCGATACGCCTTCCGGCACGCTGTTCACTTCCCGACAGGCATCCATGCAGGCGGTACAGCCGATGCATAATGACTCATCATGTATCATGCCGTAACGCACGCCGTTAATGTTTAACGTCTTCGCCACGACGCGTCCCGCCGTCCCGCTAACAGCCACCAGCGCGCCGACGCCGGTGATAAACTGGCGACGAGAGCAACTCATGGATGCTCCTTAAGCAAGGGAATCGACGCCGGATTAAAGTTTGGATTGTTACGCTGATCGCTGTGGCAATCGACGCAAATCTTAATCCGTCCTTTATCGCTTAGCGTCTGCATCGTGTCTTGCTTCGGATGCAGTGAGTGACAGCTGGCACACGCTACTTTCGTCACGTGGACATCGTGCGGCCAGAACGCTTTTTGCAACTGCTCAGGCAGGTGACAGGACATACAGACGCTGTTCTGCTGCTCCACGTTGTACATCGACTCATTAAAGCGCATCACATCCTTCACCCCTTCGCGGTGATTGGGTGACGGCTGGCCGTGACAGTTGGTGCAGGTAACCGGCAGTTTATTATTTGGGTTGATGACTTCGGCATGTTTACCATGCATGCCTTCGGTGTCCGGCTTGTGACAATCCAGACAGGCGGCATCCGGATTACGCTGTTGGGTGACCGTAAAGCGTTGATCTGAGTCCTGTGGCGTGGGGGTCGCGGCATTCCCGCACAGGCTCCAGAACAGGCCTGACGCCAGCACCCCAGCAGTTAATAACGAACGTAATACGCTCATATTCACTCCGTTGAGTTATCCGCCCCTTGCGAGGCGGAAAGGGGTTATTGGCTTAACAGACCGTTTTTACGCGCCTGGTCTTCCCACTGCGGAATCACCGTTTTGATGAAGTCCTGCTTCTCAGCATTGATTTGCTGCATGTTCAAACCGATCGCCTTCTGGGCTTTCTCTTTCGTCGAGATATCCGGCAGCGGAATTTCATGGGTGATGCCTTTGGTCGCCAGCAGACGGACCAGTTTGGTACGGGCATCGGCCGCTTTATCCATCGCGCTACCCAACATACGCAGACCTTCTTCCGGCGCGTGCATGTGAATCCCGTGCGAGGCGATAGACAGATCCCAGCGCCATTGCGCATGGCGAATATCTTCCAGAATCGGCTTCATTTCAGCTTCCGTTGCGCCCGCATCCCATGCAGCTTTCGCTTCGAAGTGGGCATGAACCAGCTGATCTTCAACCTTGATTTTCAGGTCATGAATCGCTTGTTTACGCTCGGCAACCACTTTTTGCAGGGACGCTTTGTCCTGGGTGTGGCAGTTGGCGCAGGTCTGAGGGAAGTTATCGAACGGGTTACCAATTTTATGGTCGGTGTAGATCTTGCCTTCAGCGTTTTGCACTTTGGGCATATGACAGTCGATGCAGGTCACATTGTTCTTGCCGTGAATGCCCGCAGTCCAGGTTTCATATTCCGGGTGCTGCGCTTTCAGCATCGGCGTTTTAGACAGGGAGTTGGTCCAGTCGGAGAACGCAATGGCGTCGTAGTATTTCTCCATGTTCTCAACTTTCATCCCCTCGTCCCACGGGAACTTAACGGCTTTGTTTTTACCGTCGAAGTAGTACTCCACGTGACACTGGCCGCAGACCATGGACTGCTGGTCAAAGCGACCGGCTTTATCAAACGGTTTGCCGATGCTTTCCATCGCGCGTTCTGCATAAGGGCGGGACAACGTCAGCTCGGGCTTCCCTTTGGCGAAATCTGCCGAGGCGGTGTTATGGCAATCCGCACAGCCTAAATTGTTAACAATTTCCGGGCCGCCGCGCGCCCATTTACCGTGGAAATAACCGTCTTCGCCGTCTTTCTGGATCAGGCGCGCCACGTCAGGGCTTTTACAGCTCCAGCAGGCCATCGGCAGCGGACCATCTTCTGCAGTTTTTGGCGCGCCGGTACGTAATGTTTCACGGACATCGGTCACCGCGTAAGCATGCCCACGCGGTTTGTTGTAATCACGCGAGAAAGGATATCCCGCCCACAGAATCACCAGTCGAGGATCCTCTGCCAGCGCATCTTCACGTGCGGACTGCTCCGACGTGGCTTTCCATGAGAGGTATTGATCGGGATGCTGAGGGGCGAAGGTTTCATTCTTCGCTTCAACGGTGACGGTTTTTGCGGGTACTGGGGTTTGTTCAGCGTGAACGGCAGAGATAAATAAAAACGGTAATATCAGGCTGAAGAAACGGAGTACGGGTGATTTTGTCCTTGCCATAGGGGGGTCTCATCCAGATGACGCCATTGTCTGCAATGGCGATTCTTTTATTGTTTTCCATAACAGCAACCACACGTATACTGTCATGACATTGCTCCACCCTCTTTTTATCAAAAAACCACACTTAGAATGTTGTTTTTAATCAATTGTAAGTGCATGTAAAATACCACTTTAGAGTTAGTAAACCCCTCCAACCTCTCACTCTTTGGTCTATTCCCAACACCGATCACCTTTTTCAAACTTCTTCATATAACTGCATGTTATCGCGAGATTTAATCAATTTTTGCTAGTTCTCTTCAAAAATCAGTTTGCCGCTAATTTGCACAATTCGCTTATTGCGTGATCTGCCGCTCAAATCCCAAACAAAACTCCAAATGCCCCTACATTTAACGTTTATGAGATATATTATTAACATCCTACAAGGAGAACAAAAGCCATGAGCCAAATACATAAACACGCTATTCCCGCAAATATTGCGGATCGTTGCCTGATAAACCCGGAGCAGTACGACGCGAAATACCAACAATCTATTACCGACCCCGACACATTTTGGGGCGAGCAGGGAAAAATTCTCGATTGGATGCAACCTTATAGCCTGGTAAAGAACACCTCTTTTGCACCCGGCAATGTGTCCATTAAATGGTACGAAGACGGCACGCTGAATCTGGCAGCGAACTGCCTTGACCGTCATCTACAGGAAAACGGCGATCGCACCGCCATCATCTGGGAAGGCGATGACGCAACCCAAAGTAAACATATTACCTATCGCGAACTGCATCGCGACGTTTGCCGTTTTGCCAATACATTGCTGGATTTAGGCATTAAAAAAGGCGATGTGGTGGCGATCTATATGCCAATGGTCCCGGAAGCTGCGGTGGCGATGCTGGCCTGCGCCCGTATTGGTGCGGTGCATTCGGTGATCTTTGGCGGGTTCTCGCCGGAAGCCGTTGCCGGACGTATCATCGACTCAAACTCGCGCCTGGTGATCACCGCCGATGAAGGTGTGCGTGCTGGACGCGGCATCCCGCTGAAAAAGAACGTGGATGATGCGCTGAAAAACCCGAACGTGAAGACCGTTGAGCACGTGGTGGTCCTCAAACGTACCGGCGGAAAAACAGACTGGCAGGAAGGCCGCGACCTGTGGTGGTCCGACCTTATTGAGAAAGCGAGCCCTGAGCATCAACCGGAAGAGATGAACGCGGAAGATCCGCTGTTTATTCTGTATACCTCCGGTTCAACCGGTAAGCCAAAAGGCGTGCTGCACACCACCGGCGGGTATCTGGTTTATGCGGCGACCACCTTCAAATACGTGTTTGATTATCATCAGGGCGATATCTACTGGTGTACCGCTGACGTCGGCTGGGTAACCGGGCACAGCTATTTGCTGTACGGCCCGCTGGCCTGCGGCGCTACCACGCTGATGTTCGAAGGCGTACCCAACTGGCCAACGCCTGCGCGTATGTCGCAGGTCGTGGATAAGCATCAGGTCAATATTCTCTATACCGCACCCACCGCGATCCGTGCCCTGATGGCAGAAGGCGATAAAGCGATTGAAGGCACCGATCGTTCGTCACTGCGTATTCTGGGCTCTGTCGGCGAGCCGATTAACCCGGAAGCCTGGGAATGGTACTGGAAGAAGATTGGCAACGAAAAATGCCCGGTCGTCGATACCTGGTGGCAGACCGAAACCGGCGGTTTCATGATCACCCCGCTGCCGGGCGCTACCGAACTGAAAGCCGGTTCGGCAACACGTCCGTTCTTCGGCGTGCAGCCGGCGATTGTCGATAACGAAGGCAACCCGCTGGAAGGCGCGACCGAAGGCAACCTGGTGATCACCGATTCCTGGCCAGGTCAGGCGAGAACCCTGTTTGGCGATCACGATCGTTTTGAGCAGACCTACTTCTCCACCTTCAAGAATATGTACTTCAGCGGCGACGGCGCGCGTCGTGACGAAGACGGCTACTACTGGATAACAGGACGCGTGGACGACGTGCTGAACGTTTCCGGCCACCGTCTGGGGACGGCAGAAATCGAGTCGGCGCTGGTGTCGCATCCGAAGATTGCCGAAGCCGCGGTAGTGGGTATTCCGCATAATATTAAAGGCCAGGCCATCTACGCCTACGTCACGCTGAACCACGGCGAAGAACCGACGCCTGAGCTGTACGCTGAAGTACGCAACTGGGTGCGTAAAGAAATTGGCCCGCTGGCAACGCCAGACGTGCTGCACTGGACCGACTCACTGCCAAAAACCCGCTCCGGCAAAATTATGCGCCGTATTCTGCGCAAAATTGCGGCGGGCGATACCAGCAATCTGGGCGATACCTCGACCCTCGCCGATCCTGGCGTGGTAGAGAAACTGCTCGAAGAGAAGCAGGCTATCGCGATGCCATCATAACCCTAACCGTGAAATGCCCGATGGCGCGCTGCTTATCGGGCCTACAGGTTCAGCATCCCTTGTAGGCCGGATAAGGCGTTAGCCGCCATCCGGCAAAATAAAAAATCCCCCTACCCTCTCTTCATCGGGAGGGAAATTATAAAACCTCCCCCAAAGGATTTCGTGTTGCCGGACTGCGACAGCTAACAGGTCATGCCTGCAGCGTGAAAGACAAAGGGGACCTCTGGAGAGCTCTGCGATGAATGACAATATTTATCAGCGGATAGAAGACAGTGCGCGTTTCAGGGAGTTAGTTGAAAAAAGGCAACGGTTTGCCGCTGTACTATCCATCATCATGCTGGTGGTTTATATCAGCTTTATTTTACTGATTGCCTTTGCGCCTGGCTGGCTGGGGACACCGCTACATGCGGGAACCAGCGTCACCCGAGGTATTCCAATTGGGGTGGGCGTGATCCTCATCTCCTTCCTCCTGACCGGAATCTATATCTGGCGGGCCAACGGTGAATTCGATCGTCTTAACAATGCGGTTCTGCACGAGGTTAAAGCATCATGAAGAGAGTCCTGACGGCGCTAGCCGCCACGCTGCCCTTCGCCGCAAATGCGGCGGATGCTATTAGCGGTGCAGTCCAACGCCAGCCAACCAACTGGCAGGCGATTGTTATGTTCCTGATTTTCGTCATATTTACGCTCGGCATTACCTACTGGGCGTCTAAGCGCGTGCGTTCGCGTAACGACTATTACACCGCGGGCGGTAACATCACCGGTTTCCAAAATGGGCTGGCGATTGCGGGCGACTATATGTCGGCGGCGTCGTTCCTCGGGATTTCCGCGCTGGTCTTTACCTCTGGCTATGACGGGCTGATTTACTCACTCGGCTTCCTGGTCGGCTGGCCAATCATTCTGTTCCTGATTGCCGAACGTCTGCGTAACCTCGGTCGCTACACCTTTGCGGACGTCGCCTCTTACCGTCTGAAGCAGGGGCCTATCCGTATTCTGTCGGCCTGTGGTTCACTGGTGGTGGTCGCGCTGTACCTGATCGCCCAGATGGTGGGTGCCGGGAAGCTTATCCAACTGCTGTTCGGTCTGAACTATCACATTGCCGTGGTGCTGGTTGGCGTACTGATGATGATGTACGTGCTGTTCGGCGGCATGCTGGCCACTACGTGGGTGCAAATCATCAAAGCCGTGCTGCTGCTGTTCGGCGCCAGCTTTATGGCCTTCATGGTCATGAAGCACGTCGGCTTCAGCTTCAACAACCTGTTCACCGAAGCGATGGCGGTACACCCGAAAGGCTCGGCGATTATGAGCCCGGGCGGATTGGTGAAAGACCCAATATCGGCGCTATCGTTAGGCCTCGGACTGATGTTCGGAACCGCGGGTCTGCCGCACATTCTGATGCGTTTCTTCACGGTCAGCGATGCCCGCGAAGCGCGTAAGAGTGTGTTCTACGCCACCGGCTTTATGGGTTATTTCTACATCCTGACCTTTATCATCGGTTTTGGCGCAATCATGCTGGTCGGTGCAAACCCGGCATATAAAGACGCGGCTGGCGCGCTGATTGGCGGCAATAACATGGCGGCGGTGCATCTGGCCAACGCGGTGGGCGGTAACCTGTTCCTCGGCTTTATCTCCGCAGTGGCCTTTGCCACCATTCTGGCCGTGGTTGCTGGTCTGACGCTGGCGGGTGCCTCGGCGGTCTCTCACGATCTGTACGCTAACGTGTTCCGTAAAGGTGCTACCGAGCGTGAAGAACTGCGCGTGTCGAAAATCACCGTACTGGTACTGGGCGTGATTGCCATCCTGCTCGGCGTGCTGTTTGAAAACCAGAACATCGCCTTTATGGTCGGCCTGGCGTTCGCTATCGCGGCAAGCTGTAACTTCCCGATCATTCTGCTTTCCATGTACTGGTCACGACTGACCACGCGTGGTGCCATGCTGGGCGGCTGGTTAGGTCTGATAACGGCAGTGGTGCTGATGGTGCTTGGCCCAACGGTATGGGTGCAAATTCTCGGTCACGAAAAAGCCATTTTCCCGTATGAGTACCCGGCGCTGTTCTCCATTAGCGTGGCGTTCCTCGGTATTTGGTTCTTCTCTGCCACCGATAATTCCGCAGAAGGTAATCGCGAGCGTGAGCAGTTCCGTGCTCAGTTCATCCGTTCCCAGACCGGGTACGGCGTAGAGCAAGGTCGCGCGCACTAATCCTCTCCTCTTCCCCGGTCTTTTTGGCCGGGGATCACATTTTTCTCTCTCCAACGTATCCATCACTGTTGATAGCGCTACAGTACAAAAATGAAATTGAAACACTGTTTTTATTACATAAACACGTTAATTCATTTTGAGAAAAGAGGATGCGATGAAGAAATATGCCCTGGTAGGAACCGGCGGGCGAGCGGGCCTGTATATCTCAGCGATTGGTGGGCAATGGAAGGAAAACGCCCGGCTGGTCGCCTTTTGCGACACCAACCAAACCCGTATGAACTACGCGAATCAGCTATTAAAAAATGAGGGGGCCGCTCCGGTATCCACCTGGAAAGCCGCACAGTTTGAAGACATGATCCGCGAAACCCGCCCCGATGTCATCATCGTGACCACTATGGACCGCACCCACGATGACTATATCGTGCGGGCGCTGCACGCGGGCTGTGATGTGATCACTGAAAAACCGATGACCATCGATGAGAAGCGCGCCCTGCGTATTCTCGACGCCATTGAAGAGACCGGACACGAGGTGCGCGTCGCCTTTAACTATCGCTATGCTCCGCATCACAGCAAGGTACGCGAGCTGCTGATGAACGGTGCCATTGGCGACGTCTTTTCGGTTCACTTTGAGTGGTTACTGAATACCGAACACGGCGCCGATTACTTCCGCCGCTGGCATCGGGAAAAGCGCAACAGCGGCGGCCTGCTGGTGCATAAATCAACCCATCATTTTGACCTGATGAACTTCTGGCTGGACAGCTATCCACAGCGTGTTTATGCCGAAGGCAGCCTGCGTTTCTACGGAAAAGAAAATGCCGAACGCCGCGGTGTGACGCAGTTTTATCCACGTGCTCATGGCTATGCGCAGGCCAAGGACGATCCGTTTGCACTGCAAATGGCAGAGAATCCGCAGCTTAAAGCGCTGTATCTGGATGCTGAACACGAAGACAACTATTTCCGAGATCAAAGCGTATTCAGCGATGGCATCACCATTGAAGACACGCTGTCGGTGCTGGTGAAATATCAAAACCAGGTACAGCTCACCTACTCGTTGAACACTTATCTGCCGTGGGAAGGACTGAACGTGGTGTTTAACGGTAGCGAAGGTCGCCTGGAGATGAAGATCGTGGAGAAATCATACGTCAATGCAGGCGGGGCGAGGGAGAACGAAGGCAGCCTGGAAAGCTGTGATATTACCGTTTTCCCGATGTTCGCTGCGCCCTGGCAGGCCGACTTCACGCTGGGCGAAGGTGGCCACGGCGGCGGTGATAACGCGATGCTGGCCGATCTGTTTGGCGAGCCGCGACACGATCCGCTGCAGCGAGCCGCCGACCATCGCGCGGGCGCCATGTCAATTCTGACCGGCATCGCCGGGAATCGCTCCATGCAGCAGCAGCGCCCGGTAAATTTTAAAGAGTTTGAACTGATTTCACGGCTGAAATAGCGTACGGGCCGCTGGTCAGAACATCAGCCTCGCGACCAGCGGTGCCACCAGCACCATTACCACGCCGGAAAGCATCATTACCAGGCTGGCAATCACCCCTTCCTGTTGGCCAAGCTCATAGGAGCGCGCGGTGCCTGCGCCGTGCGACGCCGCCCCAAATCCGGCCCCTTTCGCCATCCCTTCACGGATGGAAAGGCGCAAAAACAGCATGTCGCCCACCGCCATACCGAATACGCCGGTGATCACCACAAACAGCGCCACCAGATCCGGTTGCCCGCCCAACGGCTCGGCCGCCGCCAGTGCAAATGGCGTGGTCACCGAGCGCACCGCCAGGCTGCGCTGGATTTCATCGGGTAACATAAACAGACGCGCCAGCCATACCGAACTGGTGACGGCCACCAGTGTTGCTGTCACCACGCCTGCCGTCAGCGACATCCAGTGACGCTTAATGACCGCGAGATTATCGTAAACCGGCACGGCAAATGCGATGGTCGCCGGGCCCAGAAGCCACATCAGCCAGTGCGATTCACCAATATAGTTTTGCCAGGAGATATGCCCGAACACCAGCATCAGCACCAACAGCGCGGGCGTGAGGACCAGCGGCATCAGCGGCAATGTCCGAAAACGACGATACAGGCGCTTGTTGGCAAAATAGATACCCAGCGTAATCACCAGACACAACACGCTTAACTGGAAATTACTCACGGTTTAACCTGCTCATTTCATAGCGATACACTTTATCAACCACCCACGCAGTGGCACCGAGCACCATCAGCGTGCTGATGGCAATAACGGCAAAAATGCGCCAGCCATCCACCAGCAACAGGTGCGTATAGTTCACCACGGCAACAACCGCCGGGACAAAAAACAGCAGCATTTCAGCCAGCAGCCAACGGGCGCCTGCGCGTATCCAGCTAAGCGGGATCACCCTGCACACAATCAGCGCCAGCATCAGTACCATCCCGACCAGGTTGGCGGGAAGCGGCAGATGTAGCCAGGAGACAAGATATTGAGCAAAAACAAATAAACCTGCGTACAACAGAACCTGAACGGGGACCTGGAGTCGATGAATAACCGCAGGCGTCACGCGGCTAATCGCCACAGCCATGAGGGAATGTCCGTAAAAAAGAGAGAGCGCCAGTATAGAGACCCTCCCCCAAGGACTGAAATGAATTAAACTCATTGCAGGCATAGTCTTAAGGAATAATCATGGATATCAGAACGCTGCGATATTTTGTTGAGGTGGTTCGCCAGCAGAGCTTTACCCGCGCGGCAGAGAAGCTGTTTGTCACCCAGCCGACCATCAGCAAAATGTTGAAGAACCTTGAAGACGAGCTGAACTGCACGCTGCTAATCCGCGACGGGCGGCGATTGTTGTTGACCGATACCGGACGTATCGTCTTTGAACGCGGCCTGGCAATCCTCGCCGAATTCCGCCAGCTTGAGGCAGAACTGAGCGATATTAACCATCTGAATAAGGGGATCCTGCGACTCGGTATCCCCCCGATGGTCGGCATGTTAATGGCCGGCCCCATCAGCCTGTTTCGCCAGCGTTATCCCGGCGTTGAGCTGAAAATATCAGAATTTGGTGGCTTAACCGTCCAGCAGGCAGTGATGAACGGCGATCTGGATGTGGCGATGACGGCGCTACCGGTCGAAGAAGAGAGCGGTCTGGCGACCTTGCCGCTTTTCAGCCATCCACTTTGCGTGCTGGTGCCGCGCTCCGGCCAGTGGACAACCTGTGATTCTATTTCCCCCGAGGCGCTGGCCGAGCACCCGCTGCTAATCTACAACGAAGATTTCGCCCTAAGCCGTCAGTTGCTGGAGTTGTTTAGCCAGCACCACGTCAAGCCACGCATTGCGGTACGCAGCGGACAGTGGGATTTCCTCGCTGCGATGGTACAAGCCGGGGTTGGGATCGCCATTTTACCAGAACCCATTTGCGAAAAACTGGATAAGCAGACGCTACGCTGGATCCCGCTGGAAAGCCATTTACGCTGGCAGTTGGGCATGATCTGGCGCGAAGGCGTGTATCTGTCGCACAGCGCACAGGCATGGCTAAAATGCTGCGAAGGGTTTTGGTTAACGCAGGAGACGTAAGTTGCCGGATGGCGGCGTGACCGCCTTATCCGGCCTACAATTGCGTTCCGTAGGCCTGATAAGCGTAGCGCCATCAGGCACGTTCACCAGCACGGAGGTCCGTTATCTCACCTGCCCAGTTCTCCGGATACAACCCCAATTTAACATCACGATGAAACGTTGAAAAAGGCCATGACTTCACCTGCTGCGCCCAACCATGTTTCACAGGATTAATATAAATGTAATCCACATGCTGGCAATAATCGCGCACATCCCGGATGGTATGCTCCCAAAAGCGAGGCTGCCAGACATGCTGTGCAGACAACGATCGGGTGAAATGCTTCTTAATCTCCCGCCAGCGGGACGAAAAATCAGCGTCATTTTCAGGCAACGTCCAGATACAATGCATATGCTCAGGCAAAACGACCCACGCATTGATATAAAAAGGTTTAACCTTGTTTACCTCGGAAATAGCACTGCGAAGATGATAGATTTTTGATGTCAGAAGATGGCTTCCGCGGTCTTGTAGATTCACCGTAAAAAACCATGTTCCACCGTTGATGTAATTACGCCGATAATCAGACATGTGGCCTCCTTTCCTCAACCGTAAGGAAAAAAGAGGGAATCAACAAGAAGGACGGATTCATTCAGGAAAGCCGCTCGCAAATTACACGAGGAATAATTTTTTTCGGTCTGGAAAGCTGTGCGCTATCGGGTACATCCTTCGCCGGATGGCGGCGTAACCGCCTTATCCGGCCTACAATTGTGTTCCGTAGGCCTGATAAGCGGAGCGCCATCAGGCGCTACCGTTTATTGATTC
Organism: Citrobacter sp. wls718; assembly: GCF_005280945.1. Taxonomy (NCBI): domain Bacteria; kingdom Pseudomonadati; phylum Pseudomonadota; class Gammaproteobacteria; order Enterobacterales; family Enterobacteriaceae; genus Citrobacter; species Citrobacter sp. wls718. The sequence goes on along the minus strand of NZ_SZWV01000069.1, from coordinate 44,263 downwards.
TCTATCAGCAGCGCTTCCAGCAAATCCAGATCGTGCAGCAGTTTCTGCAGCGTTTCATTGCTGATTTCACGCGTGGCGCGCAGATGATACAGCTCTGCACGCTCCGAGCGCAGCGCCGCCAGACGGAAACGCCGTTCGAGGTTTTCTTCCTGCATCGAGCTTTCCACGTCGTTTCGCCCATCGGCACGACGGCGCAGGTTACCAATCACCCGCGAGCTCACCTCGGTCAGCAGCTGATTATCAATATTCTCTTCGCTATCCGCAGCCAGACGCTCTTCCATTTTCTGGATGGCCACAATCGCCACTTCCGCCGTCGCGGCGCGGGCAATGCGGATCTCTTTTTGCTGCTGCGAGTGATCCGCCACTTCAAGATGCTGCAGCAGGATCGGCAGCATCACCACGCCAACAAACAGCGAGAACAGAATCACACCGGCGGCAAGGAAGATCAGCTCATAACGTGCAGGGAAGCCGCTGCCGTCAGGCAACAATAGCGGAATAGAAAGGACACCAGCCAGCGTGATAGCCCCACGCACACCCGCAAAGGATGCGATCAGGATTTCGCGCGTGGTCCACGAGCCAAACTCCATCGGCTTCTTCTTCAGAAAGCGCATACTGAAGTTTTTCATGGTCCACAGCCAGCCAAAACGCACCAGCATCAGTGCCGCATAGATCAGCACGATATCGGTAAACAGCATCCACATTTCGACATTCGGATCGGCGTCTGCCGCCGCCAGCGAAGACTCCAGAATACCCGGTAACTGCAGCCCTAACAGCAGGAAGACCATGCCGTTAAACACGAACTCGAGCATGGCCCAGGTACTGTTTGCACGTAAGCGCATCGCCAGCGGAGCGCGGCGCATGACACCTGAACGGGTAATAGTCATCCCGGCCGCCACCGCCGCGAGGATCCCGGAAACACCGATATGTTCCGCAATCAGATAAGAGGCAAACGGCAGCAGGAACAACAGGACGATTTGCGTGGCTGGCTCATCGCCACCCCAGCGGCTGAGAAAACGCAGGGAGCGACCGTACAGCCAGCTGACAACAAACCCAGCCAGGATACCGCCAATTGCCACCTTGAAGAATTCAACCGTCGCGCCGCCGACGGTAAACACCATCGTGCCCATCGCCACCGCGACAGCAAACTTGAGTGAAACCAGGCCGGAGGCGTCGTTCATTAACGCTTCGCCCTGCAGGATGCCCATGATTTTCTTCGGGATGCGGCCTTCACCGACAATGCCAGAAAGTGCCACGGCGTCAGTTGGCGACAGCACGGCGGCCAGCGCAAAAGCCGGGATCAGCGGAATGCCCGGCACCAGCCAGTAAATCATAAAGCCTATTCCGACCACCGTGACCAGCACGAGCGCCAGCGCAAGGCCGAAAATCTCTCGCCCATGCTCGAGAAACTCACGCGTTGGCGTCTTCCAGCCATCGGCAAACAGCAGCGGCGGGATAAACAGAACCAAAAACAGTTCAGGGTCGAACTCCACATGCAAACCAAACGTCGGCCACGCCAGCAAGGCGCCGATGGCGATCTGCATAAGGGGTAAAGGGAGTTGGAAGGGCAATACGCGAGTCACTACCCCCGACAGCGAGACCACAAGGGTCATGATGAGTATGGTAAAAAAGATTTCCATGCGTTCCCTGTTTGCGATGTTTCTTATGATATGCGACGAGAGGCGTCGTGCCTCAATTCTATCTTCCTCAGAGTAACGCAAAAGACAACGAGATGTGTTCCGAAAATAAAAACGGGCGGCAAAAGCCACCCGTTTTCAGGATCATCATGATGTGAGAATCAGATTGCCCAGCCGCCGGCATAGAAGGCCACCAGCGCGATAGAAATGACTACGGTACCGATGTTCAGTTTACGCCATTCACCGGAAACAATGCGTCCAATCACCAGCGTAGCAAAGCCGATCATAATGCCGGTAACGATGTTACAGGTCAGCACGATGAACACAGCAGTCACCAGACCCGCCATCGCATCCACAAAGTCTGCGAAGTCAATTTTCGCTACGTTGCTCAGCATCAGCAGGCCGACATACATCAGCGCCGGTGCGGTCGCGTAGGCAGGAACCAGATAAGAGAGCGGAGAGAGGAACAGGATCAACAGGAACAGCACGCCGACGGTGATCGCGGTCAGACCGGTTTTACCACCCGCCGCCGTACCCGCTGCTGACTCAATATACACTGCCGCAGGAGCCGCCCCCACCAGACCAGAGAACACGCTGCTCAAGGAGTCGGTGGTTAACGCTTTACCGCCATCAATAATCTGTCCGTCTTTATCCAGCAGATTCGCCTGCCCCGCCACGGCACGGATAGTCCCGGTCGCATCGAAGACGGCGGTCATCACCAGCGCCAATACGCTCGGCAGGACGATCGGGTTCAACGCCCCCATAATGTCCAGGCTGCCGATCAGGGAATTCCCTTCCGCATCGCTCAGAGAAGGCATGGCAAAAATACCGGAAAAATGCACGGTAGGGTCGAAAATCAGGCCAACAACAGAAATACCGATGATGGTCAGCAGGATGCCGCCCGGTACTTTCAGTTTTTCAAGGCCGATAATGACCGCCAGGCCAATCAGCGACATGATCACCGGGAAGGTATCGAAATCGCCCAGAGCAACCGGCAGGCCGTCCAGAGGGTTCTTAATCACCAGCCCAACGCCGTTTGCCGCAATCAGCAGCAGGAACAGGCCGATACCAATCCCCGTGCCGTGCGCAACGCCCTGCGGCAGGTTGCGCAGGATCCAGCTACGAATACCGGTCGCAGAAATAATGGTAAACAGGACGCCCATCAGGAACACCGCACCCAGCGCCACTGGCACGCTAATATGCTGCCCCAGCACCAGGCTAAATGCGGTAAACGCCGTCAGCGAGATAGCGCAACCAATCGCCAGCGGCAGGTTTGCCCACAGGCCCATTACAATAGAACCCACGCCTGCTACCAGGCAGGTCGCTACGAAAACTGCAGCCGGCGGGAACCCGGCTTTACCCAACATCCCCGGAACCACAATGACGGAGTAGACCATTGCCAGGAACGTCGTTAATCCGGCAACGACTTCCTGACGAACGGTACTGCCGCGGTGCGAAATTTTAAACCAGGCGTCGAGTGAGCCGCCGGTACGCGCTGAAGGCGTAGACATAGAAAACATCCCCTGAGAGTTTATTTTTCGTCAATATGCGTGATGGACAATCCACTGCCTGCTAAACGTTTTCTCCATGTGCCAGGTTTGCGCCAAAAGGGGTGTCGCAAAAAAGCAAACGTTTAGCTTCACGCATAAAAAACGGGTGGTAAAAAAAAGCAAACGATTATCCTGCGATCATACGGCGGTTTTCAACAGAACTTTGCCGCTTTTTATGCATTTCTTCTTATAGCGCACAAGAAATAGCCAACCGATGCGCAAACGTTATCGTTAATACGCAATCTGGCAACAAATTTCGCTGGGTTATTGCAACATGCGCTACTATTTCAGGCGCAAAGTCGCACAGGAAAACAGGTGAAGATGCAGGAAAAATTTCGGCTAAAAAACCGCCAATTGACTGGCAATTGTCCTGGGGTGACTTACAATTACTTTATCAACACAGACCGGAACCTCCACTACGTGCTCGACTGAGGGGTGTTGATGTCGGGGGAAACCCTCCCGTGAACCAGCGGGATAGAGTGAAAGACAAAGACCGGAACCAAACTAAAGCGCCCAGTTGTGGCGCTTTAGTTTTATACCCATCACCGGTTTCAAACTCATCAATCATCTTCCAGCAATCGCGCCCCAGTCCCCTGCTCACCAAGCTGATCGCCTGGGTTACGCAACGGACAATCACTGCGTGACAAACAGCCGCAGCCAATACAGCCGTCCAGCTCATCGCGTAGTGCCACCAGAGTATGAATGCGTCGGTCAAGCTCTTCGCGCCATTGTGAAGAAAGCTGCCTCCACTCCTTCGCACTGAGCGAGTGGCCTTCGGGTAATACGCCCAACGCATCACCAATTGTTGCCAGCGGAATACCAATCCGTTGAGCGATCTTGATGATGGCCACATAACGCAGCACATCTCGTTTGTATCGACGCTGATTACCGCTATTGCGCATGCTGTTGATTAACCCTTTGCTTTCATAGAAATGCAGGGTCGATACTGCCACGCCGCTACGCTTTGCCACTTCACCAGGGGTGAGCAGCGCTTTAATCCGGGGTAATTTCTTTTCCATAAATCTCTTTACCTCAAGTTAACTTGAGGAATTATACTCGCCGACAGACAAAACGACGAATCGAATACTGAGAAAGAGGCTGCCATATGTCCCATCAGCAAATTATTCAGACACTTATTGAATGGATTGATGAACATATCGACCAACCGCTGAATATCGAAGCGGTCGCGAAAAAATCAGGTTATTCAAAGTGGTATTTACAGCGAATGTTCCGTACGGTGATGCGCCAGACGTTAGGCGACTATATTCGTCAGCGTCGACTGCTGCTGGCCGCCGTTGAGCTACGCAATACTGAGCGACCTATTTTTGATATTGCGATGGATCTCGGCTATGTATCGCAACAAACATTCTCACGTGTGTTCCGCCGCGAGTTTGATCGAACCCCCAGCGACTATCGCCATCGTTTGTAGAATTATTGCCCGCCCTGCGTCAGTATGGCGGGCGAGCGCTTAACCCAGTGCATGAACTCCTGCGGCGGCAATGCTTTCGCAAAGTACCATCCCTGACAAAACTGTACGCCGCGCTCCAGCAGCCAGCTGATTTGATCCGCTGTTTCGACCCCTTCTGCAATTGTCTTCAGGTGTAAACTTTGCGCCATTTCGATGATATGTTCGGCAATCATGTGGCTGGTACTGTTGGTGGTCAGCGTACTGATAAACGATTTATCGATCTTCAGAATATCCACATTCAACGAAGACAGATTGTGCAGATTGGAATACCCAGTCCCAAAATCATCAAACGCGACTTCATAACCCGCCTGACGAAATGCCTGAATAACCGGGGTCATCTTCTGCAAATCAATAAATCCGCGCTCGGTGACTTCAACCTTAATTTGCTGCGAACGTACAGAGTAGTCGCGTGATTTTTCAGCAATCAGCGCGATCAGCCGGGATGAATGAAAGTCGGAGGCAGAGAGATTTATTGAGATGTAAAGCTGAGGGTGTGCTGACAGAAAATAGCCCAAATCGTTGAACACTTCTTCGACCACATAATCCGTTATCTTCTCAATCATCCCTTCCTTTTCCGCCAGCGGAATGAATTCTGTCGGACTCATGACCTCACCTTTGCAACCGGGCCAGCGCAACAGCGCCTCGGCCCCAACGCATTGACCATTTTTGATATCAATGATCGGCTGGTAATGCAGGCAAAGCTGGCGTTTTTTGAGCGCGCGTTTTAACAGACGGCGAGGAGAATAGTATTGTTGGCGCGTACGCCACCACATCAGTAGGATCAGGATGCTACAGATCACGCCGAAAGGGAGCGTTAGTACAGCTTCATGATAGAAATTCTGATCAACGCGATCGTCCGTGGTCGACACAATAACCGCAATGGGCCGCTTTTCTGAATGCACGATGGTATAGAAACGATCGTCTTGCTGGAATGTCGGGGCATCGCCGCGTACCAGCGGCAGTAATTGCGCAACGTTTGACCCTTCACTGGCAGAGAAAAAGCTATCTGTTACCGTATCATAGACACCCCAGGCGAGGTCCGGATCATCAGACATGACCTCGCTGTAGGATAAAGGATTGATAACGACAACGTAGTTTCCTCTTTGCATATACGTCATTCTGTAGCCAGAAAAAAACGGCGTATCGCGATAGTAATAAATGGAGATGTCCGGCGTCCGCTTATAGTCAGCGGTGGGCATAATATATGAGGCTGGCGGCACCATCGACGTTGAGCACAAAAAATGATCGCCCTGCGCATAAATGAGATCGCTGATATATAAACGCCCACGAATAATATTCAGCATACTTTTTTGATGCGCCGGGGTACACATCTCCCCTTGATACAGTTGTGCCATATCACGCGCGAGATCGGCTTGCTGGATCACCAACTCCGTTTTATTGAGGGCCAGCTGCGCAAAAGTGCGGAGTTGATTGCGGGTTTCGGACGTCGCCCTGACATGAGCAAACCATAACGCCAGTACCACGGGGAGCAATACCACCGTGAGTGTTCCAAGGAACCTCAGCGTCTTACGTCGCGCACTGTGAGTCATGTCAGCCCTATTTCCCTGTATCGTATATGCCAGTACCCATCAAGGCAGGATGCTATAAACGCCGGCTAGTTAAGTTGTATGAATCTATCAACATTCGCAACCGCCGTCTCTATGTAAAAGTCTGATAATAGCGGATGATGATATTCTTTTTCCGTAAGGCAAACTTAAAGTTAAGCTTATATGAAAATAGCACACTGTAAAAGTCGTAATGTTTTATACGCGTTATACGGGCTTCGCATAAAAAATACATAAATTTTTTTAAAGATTAATTTAGGATAAAGATAACAAGCAGCGTAAATACACCTTCTATTACGAATGATGCATTCGCTCACCACATCCTATAACCACAATTAAATAAAGGTTATTAACCAATAAAAAGAGCGTCCCGCACTGGTGAACAAACGAACAGATGTGATATAGTTCACAAAAATCATGTAACAGAAACAGTGTTTCATTGATGTGCATGCCCGCCGATAGCCAGAGTGCCACACCTGTTGTGAACAACCCCGTGCTGTCCTGGGCATCAAGACTTTTTGAGGACGTTTTTCATGGCAACAATAACAACTGGCGTAGTTCTTCTGCGGTGGCAACTGCTGAGCGCAGTGCTGATGTTTTTAGCCAGCACGCTCAATATCCGTTTTCGTAAATCAGATTATATTGGCCTGGCCGTTATCAGCAGCGGTTTAGGGCTGGTTTTCGCCTGCTGGTTTGCAACCGGATTGCTCGGCATCACCCTGATGGACGTGTCCGCTATCTGGAATAACATCCAGTCTGTGATGGTAGAGGTGATGAGCCATACGCCGCCAGAGTGGCCTATGGTATTAAACTGATCAAAAGAAAGCGTCCGACTGAACTAAAATTTCAATCGGACGCTTATTTTTAGGTTAAGTGAACCCATTCAAAGCTATGAACTACCACTCCATACGGAAACCCGCGTTAACCTGCCAGTTCATATCAATGTCACCTCCCGCCGATCTTTCCAGATCAACATACAACCGAGAGTTATTGTTCTGAGTGAGATGGATATTGGTACCTATACCATAGTTGATCCAGGAGTCACTTCCCCCTTCGCTCACTTTCAGTGCGGCATCTTTACCCCAAACGGTGACATCACGATCGCCAGCAAACTCATGCAGCAAATCCAGCTTCACGTAAATATCGCTATCCGGGCGCGATTCAAACCGATAGCCTCCGCGCAATCCGACACGGCCAATAACGCTGTCTATATCGTTTTGACGGACTTTCAACCCACTACTGGTGGTGTAACTGGCCTCATCCAGATAGGTATACACGAGCTGACCTTGCGGTTCGATAAACGTAGAGTTTCCTAAGCTAAACTCGCGACCGTATTCTGCGCTGGCGCTGATTGACCATGTGCTGCTATCTGCAAAGCCAGAGTTGCCGTATGTGTTCCTGTAATTGAAGTCACTTTCATGGCGGCTATATTTCAGCACCAGATCCAGGTAATCTTGTTTCTCTGGGCGATTCCATGCAGCATAAAGTGAACCACCGTAGTTCTTGTTATCGCCAGTACCATAAGTGAAGTCGGCATTGCCTCTCATGTAATGCGCAGCAATCCCTCGCGTCCAGACAGACGATTCGCCTTCGTCTTTGTTGTCATAACCGAGTTGCCAGAAGCTATACAGGTTTTTGAAGTAGCTCCCAGTATCACTCTCTATTTCACCACCTTTATAGCGTATCCACAGACCATTTTGCTGCTGATCCTGGCGGAGTTCGCCTAAACGCTTATTCAGGCTGTCGATTTCAAGACGAGCGGTCGCCATTGCGTAGTTCAGCCCAGCATTGGCGATCACGGTGTTACTACCTGCGCTGGCTTTCGTCGAAACACCCGTGATATACCAGTTGGTACCGTACTGGCTTTGCGGATCGCCTTCACGGATATCAGAACGCAGCAGTGGTTTATAGTCATACACATACTCGTTCGTAATATCGACTTTATCGTACGCTTCGAATGTCACATTACTTGCCGCATCGGCAACCCAGATATCTTCCTTCAAATCAGTGAGCTTGTTGATATTCAACGCTTCAATCGCATGTGTACCGCCGGTACTACTTTTAACAACTTCAATGAAGTCGCTGCCGTTACGTCGCTGCTCATCCGTTTTATTGGTATTGACATCAATCAGGAAAATACCGTTGTTCCCTTTCAAATCATGAATTTTAACGGTTTCGTTGATACTCTGATTGGTGTGCAGGTTAAAACCATGCAGGTTTACCGTACCGCCGTCTTTCAGGGTGATGGCACTGATTTCCGCATCTTTACCATCGGGGATCCAGTGGGCGTTATTCGCCAGCGTAAGGTTGAGATCGCCGCTCCATTTCCCGGTTGTTGCGTCAAAGAAGTTTGCTTCATGCCCATGCCAGTATGAATCTGCCCCATTAAGCGTAATATTCATCTGGCTTGTATTAGAATAAAGTTTATCACCGAAGTCGAGGTTACCTAATAGATTAACCTTGTTGCCTCCAGCCTGATTAATATTAACGACACCACCGTCTTTAGCACTGACCGCATCACTTTTTGATGAGCCTTCCGGGTAACCGCTATTGTTCTCCAGGAGTTCTTTAAAGTTACTGGCATAGGTATTAATGTAAACATCTCCACCGTTTGCCGTAATGGTTGAACCCGCACCCCGAGCATAGACTCCGTTATTAGCCAGCGTTGCATCTTCGCCCTGTTTGGTGTGCTCAACTTCAGAACGAATGTACACATTGCCGTTCACAGACACATCCGCGCCACCGCCTACATATAACGCAGTATTGTTGTGTGTGTACTTATTGCCAATTAGGAAATTATTTTTAAGACTAAAATTGTCGACAGTCACTTTGGTGTCACTGCCTTCTGCAGACAACCCAAAGAAGGCTAACCCGGCACGATGCTCCTGCTCCGTGGTCCCGCTAATATTGACGTTGTAATTACCAATATGATACTCACCGCCCTGATCACTCGTGATGTTGCCAATCTTGACCTCAAGACCGTTACCTTCGCCTCGCACAGGATTATCAATTTTAACCGTAAAATCGTAGTTGTTGTCGCCGGCAATCGTATCTTTGATGCTGATACCAGGGAGCTCGGGGTCCTTACCGATATAGTTCAGTGTATAATCTTTAGCGAATGCTGCCCCAGAATATAGCGCATTACTAATGCTCACCGACAAGGCTAAAGGCAATATTACCTTAGCGTTATTCTTCCATTGATACATATATAGACTCCGAAGTACAAAAGAATATAGAAATATCAAGACGACTATCAAATCCTCATTAATAAAAAGAGATCGGAGAGCAATACACTTGTATCAATGATGAATTGACAATCTCAGAGCATTATTTAATGCGGTACATCACGCTGTCAATATTTTTTGAATCATGAAACAAATAACTTCGCAATAGTTTATTTAAATTTGATTACTATCAATGTTATTAATTGCATATATTAAAATAGTAATTATAAACAATGATTATATTTCGTTTTTTCCTTGCAAAATATTCGAATATTATATGTGAGAAGATCGTCAAATACAAAAAAGCCCCATTTTAAATGGGGCTTTTCATTCATTACGGTAATAATCGTTAAATCACGATCAGAACGGAATGTCGTCGTCAAAGTCGATTGGCGGTTCGTTAGACGGCGCTGCCGGAGCGGACTGCTGCGGACGAGACTGTGCACCGCCGCTGAACTGGTTGCCACCCTGCGGCTGCTGAGGCTGACCCCAACCACCCTGTTGACCGCCACCTGCATTACCGCCCGCCGGTGCACCGCCGCCCTGACGACCACCCAGCATTTGCATGGTGCCGCCGACGTTCACAACAACTTCAGTCGTGTACTTCTCGACACCTGACTGATCGGTCCATTTGCGGGTACGCAGCTGACCTTCAATGTAGACCTGAGAACCTTTGCGCAGATATTCGCTGGCGACTTCCGCCAGTTTGCCAAACAGCACAACACGGTGCCATTCAGTCTGCTCTTTCATCTCGCCGGTCGCTTTATCACGCCAGGATTCGGAAGTAGCCAGCGTAATGTTGGCAACTGCACCACCATTCGGCATATAGCGTACTTCCGGGTCCTGGCCCAGATTACCGACGAGAATCACCTTGTTTACGCCTCTGCTGGCCATGATCGTGTCTCCTGAAAAACGTTTCTTAATAAGTGTAAGCGCGGGATTGTAGCATTTCCAATAGCGCTTTTACTACGTTGAGAGGTGGATTCCAGTAAACAACCTCAGCCAGACATTGTTACACAGACACCTGCGTTTTGCATTCCAATACTGTATATCCATTCAGGTCAGGTTGTGTCATAATTAACCGTTTGTGATCGCCGGTAGCACCATGCAGCCAGGCAAAAAAGCGTTTAATCCGGGAAAGATGAATGGATAAGATCGAAGTTCGGGGCGCCCGCACCCATAATCTCAAAAACATCAACCTCGTCATCCCGCGCGACAAGCTGATTGTCGTCACCGGGCTTTCGGGCTCAGGCAAATCCTCGCTGGCTTTCGACACCTTGTATGCCGAAGGGCAGCGTCGTTACGTTGAATCGCTTTCCGCGTATGCGCGTCAGTTCCTGTCGCTGATGGAAAAACCGGATGTCGACCACATTGAGGGGCTGTCGCCAGCCATCTCAATTGAACAAAAATCGACATCCCATAACCCGCGATCCACGGTAGGCACCATTACCGAAATTCACGACTACCTGCGCCTGCTGTTTGCCCGCGTCGGTGAGCCGCGCTGTCCGGATCACGACGTACCGCTGGCAGCGCAGACCGTTAGCCAGATGGTGGACAACGTGCTGTCACAACCGGAAGGCAAGCGCCTGATGCTGCTGGCACCGATCATCAAAGAGCGCAAAGGCGAACACACAAAAACGCTGGAGAATCTGGCAAGCCAGGGTTATATCCGCGCCCGTATTGACGGTGAAGTGTGTGACCTGTCCGATCCACCAAAGCTGGAGCTGCAAAAGAAACATACCATTGAAGTGGTCATCGACCGCTTTAAAGTCCGTGACGACCTGTCACAGCGTCTGGCTGAGTCTTTTGAAACCGCGCTGGATCTCTCCGGTGGCACGGCGGTGGTTGCCGATATGGACAACCCGAAGGCGGAGGAGCTGCTCTTCTCCGCCAACTTTGCCTGCCCTATTTGCGGCTACAGCATGCGCGAGCTGGAACCCCGCTTGTTCTCGTTCAATAACCCGGCGGGCGCATGTCCTACCTGCGACGGTCTCGGCGTGCAGCAGTATTTCGACCCTGACCGCGTGATCCAAAACCCAGAGCTGTCGCTGGCTGGCGGCGCGATCCGTGGCTGGGATCGCCGTAACTTCTATTACTTCCAGATGCTTAAGTCACTGGCAGAGCATTATAAGTTCGACATAGAAGCCCCATGGGCCAGCCTGAACCCAACGGTTCACAAAGTGGTGCTGTACGGTTCCGGCAAAGAGAATATCGAATTCAAATATATGAACGACCGCGGTGATACTTCTGTACGTCGTCACCCGTTTGAAGGTGTGCTGCACAATATGGAGCGCCGTTATAAAGAGACGGAATCCAGCGCGGTACGCGAAGAATTATCTAAGTTCATCAGCAACCGACCGTGCGCCAGCTGTGAAGGCACGCGCCTGCGTCGTGAAGCGCGCCACGTGTTTGTTGAGAACACACCGCTGCCTACTATTTCTGACATGAGCATCGGTCATGCGATGGATTTCTTCAACAATCTCAAACTTGCCGGTCAACGGGCGAAGATTGCGGAGAAAATCCTTAAAGAGATTGGCGACCGCCTCAAGTTCCTGGTTAACGTCGGTCTGAACTACCTGACGCTGTCGCGTTCGGCCGAAACGCTCTCCGGCGGCGAAGCCCAGCGTATCCGTCTGGCAAGCCAGATCGGTGCGGGCCTGGTCGGCGTAATGTACGTGCTGGATGAACCGTCCATCGGTCTGCACCAGCGCGATAACGAACGCCTGCTGGGTACGCTTATCCATCTGCGCAATCTGGGTAATACCGTGATTGTGGTTGAGCACGATGAAGATGCGATTCGCGCCGCTGACCATGTGATCGATATCGGTCCAGGCGCGGGCGTCCACGGTGGACAGGTGGTGGCGGAGGGTACGCTCAATGACATTATGGCAGTGCCTGAGTCACTGACCGGCCAGTATATGAGCGGCAAGCGCAAGATTGAAGTGCCGAAACAACGCGTGCCCGCTAACCCGGAAAAAGTGCTGAAGCTCACCGGTGCGCGCGGCAACAACCTGAAAGATGTCACCCTGACGCTGCCGGTTGGCCTGTTTACCTGTATTACCGGCGTATCCGGTTCCGGTAAATCAACGCTGATAAACGACACGCTGTTCCCGATTGCTCAGACCCAGCTCAACGGCGCTACGCTGGCTGAACCTGCACCTTATCGCGACATTCAGGGGCTGGAGCATTTCGATAAAGTTATCGACATCGACCAGAGCCCCATTGGTCGTACGCCACGTTCCAACCCGGCAACCTATACCGGCGTATTTACACCCGTCCGCGAACTGTTTGCTGGCGTGCCGGAATCACGCGCGCGCGGCTACACGCCGGGGCGCTTTAGCTTTAACGTGCGCGGTGGACGTTGTGAAGCCTGTCAGGGCGACGGTGTAATCAAAGTTGAGATGCACTTCCTGCCGGATATCTACGTGCCGTGTGACCAGTGCAAAGGCAAGCGCTATAACCGCGAAACGTTGGAGATCAAGTACAAGGGCAAGACTATCCACGAAGTGCTGGATATGACCATTGAAGAGGCACGTGAGTTCTTTGATGCCGTCCCGGCGCTGGCGCGTAAACTGCAAACGCTGATGGACGTTGGCTTGACTTATATTCGCCTTGGGCAGTCCGCAACAACCCTTTCTGGCGGCGAGGCCCAGCGCGTGAAGCTGGCGCGTGAGTTATCAAAACGCGGTACAGGACAAACGCTGTACATCCTCGATGAGCCGACCACCGGTCTGCACTTTGCGGATATTCAGCAGTTGCTGGACGTGCTGCACCAGCTCAGGGATCAGGGCAACACCATCGTGGTCATTGAGCATAATCTGGACGTGATTAAAACGGCCGACTGGATTGTCGATCTCGGTCCGGAAGGGGGTAGCGGCGGCGGAGAAATCCTGGTTGCCGGTACGCCGGAAACGGTTGCAGAGTGTGAAGCCTCACACACTGCCCGCTTCCTCAAACCACTGCTGTAGTTACTCATGCCCGATGGCGCAAGCTATCGGGCCTACAGGATAGACGTATTGGGTTGTAGGCCAGATAAGGCGCTTACGCCGCATCCGGCAAAAAGGCTCAGAACTGCGCCAACATCCTGCGTTTATCTTCCGGCAGCGTCTTGATAGCCTGTTGATAAGAGGCGTCCACCAAATAGTAAATTTGTGAATCTGGCAGCGAACCATCCAGGTACACCGTGCTCCAGTGCGCCTTATTAAGATGTCGGCTTGGCCGGACATCGCTATGCTGCTGGCGCAATAACTCGGCCAGTTCAGGGCTGGTTTTCAGCGACACAGCAGGGCGTTCTTCCACCTCTTTTACCATCGCAAAAAGCACATCTTCGACTTTAATTTGCGTGGCTTTCCAGTCGCTGTGCACGCTCTGTTCGGCACCTGTTTTCGCCATGCAGTATTGCAGCAACTCCGAGTTCGTCATCTTTATTCCCCTTACCAGCAGCTCGCCTAATGAGAACATCTTTTACTCAGTGTGCAGCAACTCTGCCAAAGGTAAAAGCCAGCAACGCAAATTTGTTTAAAAAATCACCAATAAAGAACCTGTACCCTCAGTATTCTGAGTTTACAATCACCTCTTCGCCATATGCCCCGGCCTGCGGCAGTGGTTTATAGGTGGAGTTGGAGGCGCGCAAAATGCGAATACCGCGAATACCTACGTCGCGCGCGGCGGTAATGTCATTGTCGGAATCGCCGTAGAACATGCGGATGTTTTTATCCTGTAACCACTGCGTTTTGGTGTTCTGCCCGGCTTTATCACCGGCAAAGATAACCGGATTCATATTAGCGGATGGAATGTGGAAGTTATCGGACAGTGTTTTAGACACGGTTTCGGTTTTTGTCGGGCTACGTCCCGTGACAAAGAAGATGCTGTCACCGCGACGAACATGCATATCAATCAACTGACGCGCGACTTCTTTTGGAATACTAAATTCATCCCAGCCATTGTTCATTTTTTCCCAGAACGCCGGATTCTTCAGGTAATCCTCACTCTCCGGGGGCCAGGTTTTTTTGCCACGCCAGAAACCCGGGCTGGAAAAAAGAACGGTGTCATCAATATCGAATCCGACGGCCATTGGCGGGCGTCCGGTCAGGCTGTTTTCAATCTGAACAACAGAGACCCAGTGAACCGGAGACTGCTCAGCGAGTTTTGCAACGTTAGTGCCTGGATTAAGCTGCGAGGGGGAAGAAACTAAAGCCTGGGCGGAATGGTTTAACGTGAACAATAAGCAAACGGCACTAAGTGCCAACGTAATCTTGCGCATATTTTTCCCTAAGTAGTCAGCTAGTTATCATTTTTTTATTAACAACTGGTCAAAAAACTATCTGACCTTACCCCCTGGGGAAGGTGAAAGGAAGAGGTTTCTCTCGTTTTGTTACAGAAAAAGAGGATGATCACACAGAAAAAGCGTGCCTGATGGCGCGACGCTTATCAGGCCTACAAACGAAAAATCCAATACT
>NZ_SZWV01000069.1:6586-29353 GCF_005280945.1 Citrobacter sp. wls718 | reverse complement strand
AGGCCGGATAAGGCGTTACGCCGCCATCCGGCAACACTGTGCGAGAAATGACAAATCCGGTTACATGACAGCAGCAAACGCTTTTGCCACACGCTGGACGTTACCGTAATTCAACCCGGCGACGCACATGCGGCCGCTGGCGATCAGGTAAACCCCGAATTCATCACGCAGGCGATCGACCTGGGCGGCACTCAACCCGGTATAGCTGAACATACCGCGCTGTTGCAGAAGGTAGTCAAAGTTACGGCCCGGTATCTCGGCATGGAGAACATTGACCAATTCCTGACGCATCGCCAGGATGCGGGTACGCATCGCTTCTACTTCCGCCAGCCAGTTGGCTTTAAGCGCGTCATCGCCCAGCACGGCGGCAACCACCTGCGCACCAAAGTTAGGTGGACTGGAGTAGTTACGACGCACCGTGGCTTTTAACTGCCCCAACACGCGACCCGCAGTCTCGGCGTCTTCGCACACCACGGAAAGGCCGCCGACACGCTCACCGTATAAAGAGAAAATTTTAGAGAACGAGTTGCTGACCAGGGCAGGCAATCCAGCGCTGGCAATGGCACGGATCGCATAGGCGTCGTCTTCCATTCCCGCGCCAAATCCCTGATAGGCAATATCAAGGAAAGGGATTAGATCGCGCGCTTGCAGAATCTCGATAACCGCATCCCACTGCGCGGGCGTCAAGTCCGCACCGGTCGGGTTATGGCAGCACGGATGCAACAGTACAATGCTGCGAGCCGGTAAGGTGTTCAAGGTTGCCAGCAGGTCGTTGACGCGCACGCCGTTAGTCGTGTTGTCATACCAGGGGTAAGTACTCACTTCGAATCCAGCCCCTTCAAAAATCGCGATGTGATTTTCCCATGTCGGATCGCTGACCCAGACGCCAGAATCAGGGAAGTAACGCTTCAGGAAATCCGCACCTACTTTTAACGCACCGGATCCCCCCATTGTCTGAATCGTCGCCACACGCTTCTGTTGAAGCATCGGATGTTCCGCGCCAAACAACAGTTGCCCAACGGTCTGGCGATAGCTGTTCAGGCCTTCCATCGGCAGGTACAGCGAGGCCCCATGAGGCTTGGCATTGAGCCTTGCCTCTGCTTCTACCACTGCCTTAAGCTCAGGAATAATCCCGTCTTCGTTGTAATACAGACCGATGCTGAGATTCACTTTGTCACGACGTGAATCTTCCTTGAAGCGCTCCATGAGCGATAAAATCGGGTCGCCGGCGTAGGCGTCAACTTTTTGAAACACGTGGTGGTTCTCCAGGTTTACAGACAGGGGATAAGAACACAATAAACCGGAAGCGGGAGAAGATCGAGAGGATGTTGAGAGGATTATTGCCGGATGGCGGCAGAACCGCTTTATCCGGCAGACAGCCAGATTCAGTCCACGTACTTCATCGCTACCCTTGATGTCAGGCGCGTGATAAGTTCGTAAGCACTTACTTTCGTTATTTCAGCAATGCGTTCAACGGGCAGACCATCGCCCCACAGAATCACCGGATCGCCGGCTTTTTCCTGCGCTTCTGGTCCCAAATCAACGCAGATCATGTCCATTGCCACACGACCAACAATCGGCACTTCCCGACCATTGACCAGTACCGGCGTGCCGGACGGCGCTGCACGCGGATACCCGTCGCCATAGCCCATCGCCACCACACCCAGGCGCGTGTCACGCGCGCTTTCCCACGTTCCACCATAGCCAACAGGTTCGCCCGCTTTGTGCTCGCGCACGGCGATCAGGCTGGAGGTGAGCGACATCACCGGCTGGCAGCCAAAATCAGTCCCGGCGGAATGATTCTCCAGCGGCGATACGCCATACAGAATTAGCCCCGGACGCGCCCAGTCGAAATGGGACTGCGGCCACAGCAGGATACCGCCAGATGCGGCAATAGAACGCTGTCCCGGCTTGCCTTCACAAAAACGATTGAAGATATCGAGCTGCTTTTCCGTCGCGCCACATTCGGGTTCGTCTGCACGGGCAAAGTGGCTGACGATGTTGACCGGCTGACGCACGTTTTTACAGTGGGTCAAGCGTTGATAAAACGCCTCAGCCTGCTCCGGACGTACGCCCAGACGGTGCATCCCGGTGTCGAGCTTCATCCAGACGGTGACGGGTTCTGCCAGTTCAGCCGCTTCCAGCGCCGCAAGCTGCTCCTCATTGTGCACGGCAGTATGCAGCCGCTGTGCGGAGATGGTCGGCAGATCGGAGGCATCGAAAAAACCCTCCAATAGCAGGATGGGTTGCGTGATCCCACCCGCGCGCAGTCGCAGAGCTTCTTCAAGACGAGCGACACCAAAAGCGTCCGCATCAGGGAGCGTTCGCGCGGTCTCTAACAGACCATGGCCGTAAGCGTTCGCTTTCACCACCGCAACCAGTTTACTGGCAGGTGCCAGTTCACGCAGACGTTGCAGGTTGTGTCGCAGAGCGCGGCGGTTAATGACAACAGTTGCCGCTTGCATTTGAATTCCTTAATAAATGGACGACGGAGCGTTACTCATCGTCATACTGTGGTCCGGCATAATTATCGAAGCGTGACCACTGGCCGTTAAACGTCAGGCGCACCGTACCGATTGGGCCGTTACGTTGCTTACCAATAATAATTTCCGCGATGCCTTTTAAGTCGCTGTTTTCGTGATAAACCTCGTCACGATAAATAAACATGATTAAGTCGGCATCCTGCTCGATAGACCCCGATTCACGGAGATCCGAGTTGACCGGACGCTTGTCGGCGCGTTGTTCCAGAGAGCGGTTAAGCTGCGACAGCGCCACCACCGGCACATGCAGTTCTTTTGCTAATGATTTCAGCGAGCGCGAAATTTCAGCAATTTCCAGCGTACGGTTATCGGAGAGCGACGGCACCCGCATCAGCTGCAGGTAGTCGATCATAATCAGTCCGATACCGCCGTGTTCACGGGCGATACGGCGTGCGCGCGAACGCACTTCCGTGGGCGTCAGGCCGGAGGAGTCATCAATGTAGATGTTTCGTTTCTCCAGTAAGATCCCCATGGTGCCGGAAATTCGCGCCCAGTCTTCGTCATCCAACTGACCGGTACGGATTTTAGTCTGGTCTACGCGCGACAGCGATGCCAGACAACGCATCATGATCTGTTCGGAGGGCATTTCAAGACTGAAGATAAGTACCGGCTTATCCTGCAACATCGCCGCATTTTCGACGAGGTTCATTGCAAACGTCGTTTTACCCATCGACGGACGCGCGGCGACGATAATCAGGTCCGACGGCTGTAGACCGGCAGTCTTTTTGTTGAGGTCGTCGTAGCCGGTATTCACCCCGGTTACACCGTCATGCGGCTGCTGGAACAGCTGTTCGATGCGCGCGACGGTGGCGTCGAGCACTTCGGTAATATTTTTCGGGCCTTCGTCTTTATTGGCGCGGCTTTCGGCGATTTTAAAAACGCGGGATTCCGCGAGATCCAGCAAATCTTCACTGGAACGCCCTTGCGGATCAAATCCGGCCTCCGCGATTTCGTGGGCTACCGAAATCATGTCGCGCACGACGGCGCGTTCGCGGACGATATCCGCATAGGCGCTTATGTTCGCCGCACTTGGCGTATTTTTAGATAACTCAGCCAGATAGGCAAAACCGCCGACGCTGTCGAGTTGCCCCTGCACTTCCAGCGACTCGGCCAGGGTTATCAGATCGATGGGTTTGCCCATCTCCTGCAAACGATGCATTTCGGTGAAGATATGCCGGTGCGGTCGGGTGTAAAAATCCTCCGCGACGACACGCTCGGCAACATCGTCCCAGCGTTCGTTATCCAGCATTAAACCGCCCAACACCGACTGTTCCGCTTCAATCGAGTGCGGCGGTACTTTCAGCCCGGCGACCTGCAGATCGCGGTCACGAGCATCAGTCTGTTGTTTGTTGAAGGGTTTATTTCCTGCCATAGTGAATGGAGTTACCGAGATAATGATTGGGTCGAAAGATTACCACATTTCTGGAGGAAGCATGGCAACACGTATTGAATTTCACAAGCACGGCGGCCCTGACGTACTGAAGGCTGTGGACTTTACGCCCGTTGATCCGACCGAGCATGAAATCCAGGTCGAAAACAAAGCGATTGGCATCAATTATATCGATACCTACATCCGCAGCGGACTGTATCCGCCCCCTTCTCTGCCCAGCGGACTCGGCACCGAAGCGGCCGGCGTGGTCAGCAAAGTCGGTAGCAAAGTAACCCACATCAGCGTTGGCGATCGCGTGGTCTACGCCCAGTCAATGCTCGGCGCCTACAGTTCCGTACATAATGTCCCCGCCGATAAAGCCGCCATTTTACCGGATGCCATCTCGTTTGAGCAGGCTGCCGCGTCCTACCTGAAAGGGTTAACCGTTTTCTATCTGTTGCGTAAAACCTATGAAATCCAGCCTGACGAGCCGTTTCTGTTCCATGCCGCCGCAGGCGGCGTTGGTCTGATTGCCTGCCAGTGGGCAAAAGCATTGGGGGCAAAGCTAATTGGTACCGTCGGCACTGCGCAAAAGGCGCAAATTGCATTACAGGCCGGCGCGTGGCAGGTGATTAACTATCGCGAAGAGAGCATTGTCGAGCGGGTTAAAGAAATTACGGGCGGTAAAAAAGTCCGGGTAGTTTATGACTCGGTGGGTAAAGACACCTGGGAAGCCTCGCTGGACTGCCTGCAACGCCGGGGATTGATGGTGAGTTTTGGTAATTCTTCCGGGCCGGTGACCGGCGTTAACTTAGGTATTCTGAACCAGAAAGGCTCGCTGTACGCCACACGCCCTTCTCTGCAGGGTTACATCACCAACCGCCATGAATTGACCGAAGCCAGTAATGAGCTATTTTCACTGATTGCCAGCGGCGTGATTAAAGTCGATATCGCGCAAGGTCAGACGTTTGCGTTAAAAGATGCCCAGCGGGCGCATGAAGTACTGGAAAGCCGGGCCACGCAGGGGTCGAGTTTGCTGATCCCGTGATACTTCTCCCTTAAATAATTCAAGCAGCCAATACGCCTGCGGTTTGAATTATGACGGGGAAGAAAAGAATTAGGGCTTCCCGTAGGAAGCCCTTTCTTTTTTAGTTCGGCTGTATGTAGGGTACAGCTCGATGAATTCGTTAACCGCGCAATAGTGACAGATTTAATAATCAATTCCTATTTGGTTCTAAAGGCAATGTTGCAGGTTGTGATGTACCGCTCAATACCTTAGTAAAATCGACGGTTATTGCGCTGATAGTGCGGGACTTTTGGCGCTTTTATGGCCTTGATAACCCACACCACGGCGACAGCCAATAACAGCCATGGCAGCAGTTTTATCATCAGCGCAAACATCCCGCCGAGGAACATCACGGCGGTCGCCACCATCAGCGCAGCCAGAATCCCCAGCAGCGACACGCCGGTGACCATCAGCATGACAAAAAAGCCAATAACAAAAAGTAGTTCCAGCATGATGCTCTCCCATAATGAATTTCTGCTTAAACCATTACAAAAATCATGCCAGAATTAATTGATTGATTTATAAAGAAAAAGCACCGCGTCAGTGCGCAGGGCGTGGTGAAATTGACTAACTTTTGGTGAACAATTAACGTTTGTCTGCCACCAGCTTCAACGCATGTTCCAGCACGTTGATATCCGCACCGGCTTTGTGCGCATTTTCGCTCAGGTAACGACGCCACTGACGCGCGCCCGGAATGCCCTGGAACAGCCCCAGCATATGGCGGGTAATATGTCCCAGATACGTTCCCTGGCTCAGTTCCCGTTCAATATACGGGTACATGGCGCGCACCACGGCAACAGGGTCCACGTCAGCACCCGTTGAACCGAAAATTTCGCGATCCACGGATGCCAGAATACCGGGGTTCTGATAGGCTTCACGTCCCACCATCACGCCATCCATATGTTCAAGGTGCGCTTTCGCCTCTTCCAGCGATTTAATGCCGCCGTTGATCGACATGGTCAACTGCGGGAAATCACGCTTCAGTTGGTACACGCGGGCGTAATCCAGCGGTGGGATTTCACGGTTTTCTTTCGGGCTCAGCCCGGACAACCAGGCCTTGCGCGCATGAATGATAAACATCTCACATTCTCCTTTGCCGGAGACCGTGTTGATGAAATCACACAGAAATTCGTAGCTGTCCTGGTCATCAATGCCAATACGGGTTTTGACCGTCACCGGAATTGACACCACATCGCGCATCGCCTTGATGCAGTCGGCAACCAGTTGCGCATTGCCCATCAGGCAGGCACCAAACATCCCGTTTTGTACGCGATCAGAGGGACAGCCCACGTTGAGGTTTATCTCGTCATAGCCCCGCGCTTCCGCCAGCTTCGCACACTGTGCCAACGCGGCCGGGTCGCTACCACCAAGCTGTAAGGCTATCGGATGCTCTTCGTCGCTATACGCCAGATAGTCGCCTTTACCATGAATGATTGCCCCGGTGGTTACCATCTCCGTATAGAGCAGCGTCTGGCTGGACAGTAAGCGCAAAAAGTAGCGGCAGTGTCTGTCCGTCCAGTCGAGCATCGGCGCGATAGAAAAACGATGTGCAGGGAAAGCGGTGGACTGAGATTCAGGCAGCATGGCGAATAATTAAGCATCCGGTTAAAAAAGGGGCGCCACTATAGCATAGACCGCGACGATAGTGAGCCACATCGTCACGGCCCCCCTCATGCTATTTCGATCCGGGTTTACCGTCGTGGGAACCAAAAAACTGTGGTGGATGGTCAACCCAGCGATCCTCGCGCGTGGCCGCATACACCGGATTCAGTGGGTAATAGATACGGTTGAATTTTTTATTTGCCTCGCCGACGACCAGCAGTCGCACCTCTTCACTGGTGTTATTGATAAAGGTGTGACACACGCCGGTTCCCGCTGGAAATCCGACGCTATCCCCCGGTTCCAGCTTCCATAAATAGCCGTTAATCCAGGCCTCCGGATACCCTTCCAGCACGTAGATAAACTCTTCTTCGTCGCTTTCGGCGTGAGGGTACGAGGTGCGACGGCCCGGAGGCAGGCGTTCATGGTGAATGCCGAGGCGACCCAAGCCCAGCTTACGAGCAAGCGGTGCGCCGATAGAAAACAGCTCATCACTTCCGGGATAGGTAGCGTCGTCAGCCCCCTCCACCTCACGCCAGTGGCGAATACAATCCGGTCTTTTCATTTTATATTTTCCAGTATTGCGATGCGTCAGGTATAGCACACCACGGCTGATCTCGGCGTTTTATGCAGAACATGATAAAGTAAGGGATTAACCTTCCACGCAAATCGAGGCGCAAAAATGGAAAGAACCCCTACGCAGGAGTTGCTGGCTCACGCTGAAAAACTCTGTGCGCAACGTAACGTGCGACTCACGCCGCAACGCCTCGAAGTGCTGCGCCTGATGAGCCTCCAGGAAGGGGCAATCAGCGCATATGACCTGCTGGATTTATTACGGGAAACTGAACCACAGGCTAAACCGCCTACCGTCTATCGTGCGCTCGATTTTCTGCTCGAACAAGGTTTTGTCCACAAGGTAGAATCCACCAACAGCTACGTGCTTTGCCATTTGTTTGATCAGCCCACCCACAGCTCCGCGATGTTCATTTGTGACCGCTGCGGCGTGGTGAAAGAAGAGTGTGCGGAGGGCGTGGAAGACATCATGCATACGCTGGCGGCCAAAATGGGCTTTGCCCTACGTCATAACGTAATTGAAGCGCATGGACTGTGTCAGGTCTGTGTGGAAGTTGAAGCCTGCCGTCATCCTGGCGACTGCCAGCATGATCACACGATTCAGGTAAAAAAGAAGGTCGGGCGTTAAGCGAGAGAACGTACATCCTTGTACATTCAGGCGGGAGGGGATAATTACCAACGGTAGTCGTTGCGGGTTTCCCAATCCTTCACTTCTTTCTCCGCCTGATCTTTCGCATAACCGTAACGTTCCTGGACTTTACCCACCAGCTGGTCACGCTTACCTTCAATGACCGTCATATCATCATCGGTCAGTTTGCCCCATTGCTCTTTCACTTTACCTTTCAACTGCTTCCAGTTACCACCGACTTCGTCTTTATTCATCATCAAATCCTCATCGTTAGGTTGTGAATAGCGAGAGTGCTGCGTCCAGACACGCTATGTTTTTGCTGGACGTGAGAATAAGTGTAGTCAGTGATTCTGAGTTCTATTTATTATTCGGAATTTTTAACCATACGAGTCAGGAAAACCAGGTGCCATTTCGCCAGTGACGCTGCCAGATAAAAGCCAGCGAGAGTCCGCGCAGCGCCAGAAAAACGGCGAGTGCCAGCCACAAACCGTGGTTGCCTAACAGCGGTAACGTGAATAAGGTTAAGCCGAATCCTGCAGCGGCAACGGCCATACTGTTACGCATTTCCGCAGCACGCGTTGCGCCAATAAACATGCCGTCCAACAGGTAACACCAGACGCCCACCAGTGGTAACACCACCTGCCAGATAAGGTAACGATCGGCCAGTTGCTGAATCTGCGGTAGTGAGGTCAACGACGCAATAATGTGCTCGCCAAACAGGGCATAGACCAGTGAAAAATGGATCGCCACTATGCCCGACTGTCGACACGCCGCGCGCCAGACATCCAACAGTTGGCTGCCATCCCGGGCACCATAAGCCTGACCAGAGTGCGCTTCCACGGCATAGGCAAATCCGTCCAGCGCATAGGCGGTGAAGGTCAACAGGGTCATCAGAACGGCGTTGACCGCAATAATATCGCCCCCGAGACGCGCCCCGAGTACCGTAATCGCACCAAAACACAGCTGCAGCAACAGCGAACGCAGCATGATGTCGCGGTTAAGCGCCATCAGACGGCGGAAGTTTCCGCGCCATGCCTGTTTCAGCATCATGAGCGAAACACCGCGCAGGTGGAGAACCTTGCGCACCATCAGCAGGCCAATCAGCAACGTGGCATATTCGGCAATCACCGTCGCCAGCGCGGCGCCCTGCACGTTCATATGCAGCCCCATCACCAGCCATATATCGAGCACAATGTTGAGGATATTGCCGACAATCAACAGGATCACCGGTGCTCGCGCGTACTGAACGCCCAGCAGCCAGCCGAGCAGTACCAAGTTCGCCAGCGAGGCAGGCGCGCTGAGCCAACGGATTTCAAGGAAGCGCCGGGCCTGTTCCAGTACCGCTTCGCTCCCCCCCACGATGTGTAACGCCAGATCGATAATCGGCGTACGAAATAGCGCAATTGCCGCCCCCGCCCCCAAAGCCAGAATCAGCGGCTGCACCAGCGCACGGGCCAACGCCTGCGGATTTTTTGCGCCAAATGCCTGAGCCGTCAGCCCGGTGGTACTCATGCGTAGAAAGAGCAGCAGCATAAAGAGAAAACTGGTTGCCGTCGCCCCCACGGCGACACCACCCAAATAGACCGGGCTATCCAGATGACCAATCACAGCCGTGTCCACCAGTCCCAGCAGGGGAACGGTGATATTGGAGAAAATCATTGGCAGGGCAAGGTGCCAGAGTGCTTTATCAGAGGAGGTAAAAAAAGGCATACAGGAGAGCCTGAGAAGACGTTAGAGATACTGGAAAAAGTCGTATAGGCCCGGTAAACAGAGTGCCACCGGGCACGTTGCCGGATGACGACGTAAACGTCTTATCCGGCCTACAGGAAATCAACAGACCGTTACAGCCATTCACCGTTACGGATAACGCCGACGGCCAGTCCTTCAATGGTGAAGTTCTGCTCACGCAGGTCGACAACGATCGGTTTGAACTCGCTGTTTTCTGGCAGAAGCTCGACCTTATTGCCCTGTTTTTTCAGGCGTTTAACCGTCACTTCATCATCAATGCGGGCAACAACCACCTGGCCGTTACGCACGTCCTGTGTCTTATGCACTGCCAGCAGATCGCCATCCATAATACCAATGTCTTTCATTGACATACCGCTGACGCGCAGCAGGAAATCAGCATTAGGTTTGAACAGGGATGGATCAACCTGATAGTGGCCTTCGATGTGCTGTTGCGCCAGCAGCGGCTCACCTGCAGCAACGCGGCCTACAAGCGGTAATCCTACCTCTTCTTCATGCAACAGACGAATACCACGCGATGCACCAGAGACGATTTCGAGCACCCCTTTACGCGCCAGCGCTTTAAGGTGTTCTTCAGCCGCGTTTGGGGAACGGAATCCCAAACGCTGCGCGATCTCCGCACGCGTCGGTGGCATACCTGTCTGGCTGATGTGATCCCGAATGAGATCAAACACCTCTTGCTGCCTGGCCGTTAACGCTTTCATTCCGCCCCCTGGGTGTATATACAGTTATGCTGTGAGTATATACAGCTAAAGGCGATTTTGGAACCGCAAACTGCACAAAAAACAGGAGATTTATGAAGTTGTGGAATCCTTATCGAAAATGGGACCACAACAGGATGCCCCAGGTGATCAGGGCGACAAAAATAGACAGCAGAACAGCCGCAGACCCCATATCTTTCGCTCGACCGGAAAGTTCGTGATACTCCGATCCAATACGGTCGACCACTGCTTCAATAGCGCTGTTTAAGATTTCAACGATCATCACCAGCATTACTGAACCAATCAACAACACACGGGTAATGGCGTCGACGTCCAGCCAGCAGGCGATGGCGACGCCCAGCAGTACGGCAACGCTTTCCTGACGAAATGCCGCTTCATTTATCCATGCGGCGCGAAAACCTTTCCACGAGTAGCCAGCAGCTTTGATAATTCGGGTGAATCCAGTGGTATTATTGGCCATCAAAAGAACCTTTTTACATTATTAGCGTCAATGTCATTGTAACGTTACCCCGTTTGTTTCAGGGTGTGGCAAAGCAGCGCGAAGTATGACGGGATACACCAGAAATTCACTAAACTTTCTGATATCCTTGCAGCGCATTTGCATTATTAACCAGAGGCTTTACATCGTTTATGTCCGGCTGGCCACGAATTTACTACAAATTACTGAATTTACCATTAAGCGTCCTGGTAAAAAGCAAGTCTATTCCGGCAGAACCTGCCCCGGAGTTGGGACTCGATACATCTCGTCCCATTATGTACGTCCTACCGTACAACTCAAAAGCAGACTTGCTGACGCTACGTGCCCAATGTTTGGCGCACGATCTTCCCGATCCCCTGGAACCGCTGGAGATAGACGGGACTTTACTGCCGCGCTACGTGTTTATTCACGGCGGTCCGCGTGTGTTCACCTATTACACGCCAAAAGAAGAGTCCATCAAGCTGTTCCATAACTATCTCGATCTGCATCGCAGCAATCCTGACCTGGATGTGCAGATGGTGCCGGTTTCGGTGATGTTTGGCCGCGCGCCTGGCCGCGAAAAAGGTGAAGTCAACCCGCCGCTGCGCATGCTGAACGGCGTACAGAAATTCTTCGCCGTTTCCTGGCTCGGCCGCGACAGTTTTGTCCGTTTCTCGCCGTCGGTCTCTCTGCGCCGCATGGCAGACGAACACGGTACGGATAAAATCATCGCCCAGAAACTGGCGCGCGTGGCGCGTATGCACTTTGCCCGTCAGCGTTTGGCCGCTGTTGGCCCGCGCCTCCCTGCCCGCCAGGATCTGTTTAATAAGCTGCTGGCCTCAAAAGCAATCGCCCGTGCGGTAGAAGATGAAGCCCGCAGTAAAAAAATCTCCCACGAAAAAGCGCAGCAAAATGCCATTGCGCTGATGGAAGAGATCGCCGCCAACTTCTCCTACGAGATGATCCGCCTGACAGACCGTATTCTGGGATTCACCTGGAACCGACTGTATCAGGGTATTAACGTTCACAATGCAGAACGCGTTCGCCAACTGGCGCACGACGGGCATGAAATTGTCTATGTCCCCTGCCACCGCAGCCATATGGATTACATGCTGCTGTCGTACGTTCTGTATCACCAGGGGCTGGTTCCTCCGCACATTGCGGCCGGGATCAACCTGAACTTCTGGCCGGCTGGCCCGATTTTCCGCCGCCTGGGTGCGTTCTTTATTCGTCGTACCTTCAAGGGCAATAAGCTCTATTCCACCGTCTTCCGCGAATACCTCGGCGAGTTGTTCAGCCGCGGTTATTCGGTTGAGTACTTTGTCGAAGGTGGGCGCTCACGTACCGGTCGTTTGCTGGATCCGAAAACCGGCACGCTGTCGATGACCATCCAGGCAATGCTGCGCGGCGGTACGCGTCCTATCACCCTGGTGCCGATTTACATTGGCTACGAGCACGTGATGGAAGTCGGCACCTACGCGAAAGAACTGCGTGGCGCGACAAAAGAGAAAGAGAGCCTGCCGCAGATGCTGCGTGGCTTAAGCAAGCTGCGTAATCTGGGTCAGGGCTACGTCAACTTTGGCGAACCGATGCCATTGATGACCTACCTCAATCAGCACGTGCCGGAGTGGCGTGAGTCTATCGATCCTATCGAGTCGATTCGCCCTGCCTGGCTGACGCCGACGGTCAATAACATTGCCGCCGATCTGATGGTGCGCATTAACAACGCCGGTGCGGCCAACGCCATGAACCTGTGCTGTACCGCGCTACTGGCATCCCGCCAGCGTTCCCTGACCCGCGAGCAGTTAACTGAGCAGCTTGATTGCTACCTCAGCCTGCTGCGTAACGTACCGTATGCATCAGATGCAACGGTTCCGACGCAGAGTGCCAGTGAGCTTATCGATCACGCCCTGCAGATGAACAAGTTTGAGGTCGAGAAAGATACCATCGGTGACATCATCATTCTGCCGCGCGAGCAGGCGGTATTGATGACTTACTACCGCAACAATATTGCGCATATGCTGGTACTGCCGTCACTGATGGCGGCGATTGTGACTCAGCATCGCCGGATTTCACGCGTCGCATTGCAGCAACATATTGATGCACTGTATCCGATGCTGAAAGCCGAGCTGTTCCTGCGCTGGGAGCGCGATGAGCTTACAGGGGTGATCGACGAACTGGCTGGAGAAATGCAGCGTCAGGGTCTGATTACGTTGCAAAACGATGAGCTGCAAATCAACCCGGCACGCTCCCGCACGCTACAGCTGCTGGCCGCAGGTGCGCGTGAGACTCTGCAGCGCTACGCCATCACCTTCTGGCTGCTGAGCGCGAATCCGTCGATCAACCGCGGTACGCTGGAGAAAGAGAGCCGCACCGTCGCTCAACGTCTTTCCGTACTGCACGGTATCAACGCACCGGAATTCTTCGATAAAGCGGTGTTCAGTTCCCTGGTGCTGACCCTGCGTGACGAAGGCTACATCAGCGACACCGGAGATGCCGAGCCGGAAGAGACGATGAAGATTTACCAGATGCTGGCCGAACTGGTGACGTCGGATGTCCGTCTGACCATCGAGAGCGCCACTCAGGGTGAGTAAGCATGAAAAAACCGGTCGAAATGACCGGTTTTTTTTTATCGCAGACTAAAACTCAAAGATGCCAGTAACTCATCGCAAGGCCTAAGAACAACACCAGGCCCACGTAGTTGTTATTCATAAATGCTTTAAAGCAGGCATCCCGCTCGCGGTTAACGATCAGCTTCTGCTGATACACAAACAGCGCCCCTGCTACCAGCAAAGACCAGTAATAGCCCAGCGCCAGTCCGTTCAGCCAGCCCACCAGCGCCATCAGCACCAGTACGCCCACTTGCAGAAGACCAATAATCAGTTTGTCGTTTTGGCCGAACAGGATAGCGGTCGATTTAATGCCAATCTTCAGGTCATCATCGCGGTCGACCATCGCATATTGGGTGTCATAAGCCACTGCCCAGAGAATATTGGCCAGAAACATCAACCAGCAGCTGAGCGGCACCGACTCGCTCACGGCGGCAAACGCCATCGGGATAGACCAGCCAAACGCTGCACCCAGCACCACCTGCGGCAGGTGCGTATAGCGCTTCATGAAGGGATAAACCCACGCCAGCGCCAACGCGGCAATCGACAACAAAATGGTCATCGTGTTGAGCGTCAGGACCAGCAGGAAGGCGAGCAGCACCAGCACAACAAACAACGTGCGGGCTTCTTTCTCCGTCACGGCACCGCTTGGCAGCGGTCGGTTCGCGGTGCGTTTCACATGACCGTCAAATTTGCGGTCAGCGTAATCATTCACCACGCATCCGGCGGCGCGCATTAACCAGACGCCAGCCACAAACACCGCCAGGATCCACAATTGCGGAACCCCAGGGGTCGCCACCCACAACGCCCACAGCGTTGGCCAGAGCAGCAGTAAGGCGCCGATTGGCTTATCCGTACGCATCAAGCGGTGAAACGCCAGCAGCTTATTCTGCGTCAGACTCCACTCCATCTTTATCTTCCTCTCAGTACAACGGCGATGCAGGTAAAAAAAGCTCGGTAAGCATCAGTGGCTTACCGCTCAGCCGCAGGCGGGAACGACGCCCCCACAGCTCTGCATCGCGGCCAATCTCAATAAAATCTCGGGTCAATGTCGATGACGTAAACAGGTAGCGCCCGAGCGGGGTTTTCCCCAGATTTTGCAAGGCCAGTTCAGGGCCACACAATGTCGATTCCGGCACCACGGTGCGCCCGGCAAGCCAGGGTTCACCATCCGCGCAGAGCAGGATTTCACGTAACCAATAGCGGGATTCTGTCGGCAGCAGCGTCAGTTCTTCGGCCACCTCATTTTGCCCAACAAATCCTTCTCGTATCAACGTTACGCTGACCTGCTTTCCCTGCTGCTCAAAACGTTGGGTCATGGAGTCTTCCAGTAACAACCAGTCAAGCAGTTGGGGGTCCAGCGTCGGGATCGCATCAAAATAACGCAGCGCACGCAGTTGCGTTAACGCAGGGTGTGGCATGCCTTACTCTCCGATTTATCACGTTCAGGCATTGTATCGCAGAAAAGGCATTACGGGGTGAGCAAACATGATTAAGTGATCGGCGGAGCAACACAAGCATAACAAGTAGCATGGAAGGATAAAAAAAGGTGCGCCAGGAGACGCACCAGTTGTTGCAAAATCAGCAATGTGGGGAGACGGTTACCCCTTGCCTTTTACACTGCTGATAAAGGTGGAACGGGCAGATTTGGATCCCAGACGTTCAGCTTCATCAAGCAGCTTCAGCGCTTTATCGACATCGCCTTTCGCCACAGCATCCTTAATCGCCTGGTTAAAATAGCTTTCCGTGTCGTTCAGCATCGGCTCGCTTTTCTGCGGGGCTGGTGCGGCGACCGGGGCAGCTGCCACCGCAGCCGGAGCCGCATAGGCCGCTGCTGGTGCGGCAGTGTTGCCCACCGTCACCGGTCCCGGACCGGATGAGCCAAACAGCGGCCCGACCAGCACGCTGGAGGAGGAGCTGGTTTTGACTTTTAGTTTCAGCAAGCCATCTGTGGTATGACGGGCGATCGGATCCGGGATATCCGGCACGGCGTTACCCACGCCCTTGGCATAGGCTTTTGCCGGGTCAAGCAGAGTCGTGGTCTGCTGGAGATCTTTCTCGGTGGTGAAGACCAGAACATAGAGCTTCTGCTGGCCCAGCGCTGGCGTCAGGCGCATGACCCCTTCCAGGCGATCCGCGCTCATCACGCCGGGCTCCTGATAGGTGAAATAGCTGCTGGGGAAGAAAGCAGATGGCGTCATGTTCTGATCAAGAATCAGGACGTTTGGCGCAAATACGCTGGTTTGTTTGTTCACTTCACTGGAGAGCGTCAGGGTCAGCTCACCAATATTGGCCGGTACGCTATAGGCGGCAACCGGACCGCTAATTCCCGCCACGTCCAGACGCTGACCGGCGGTTGCAAGCTGCGTGGACTGTACCTTAGATTGATCAACAGGCGTCCAGGCTAATTGTTGCAGTGCGGCAGTGGGGATTGCGGGTGCGCCGGTGGTGTTCTGCGGCACAAAATTCACATCGGCCAGGCTGATGCCGGGCGCACTGGCAAATAACCCTGCAGATAAACAAAGGGCAACGAGACTTTTCTTCATTTTCATTGTTATCACCTCAGATAGCATGGGTTCAGCGGTGGCCAGGCAATAGCGCGCTAAACCTTAAGTAAGAGGGGCTTACGCCCCTCTTTCGGTCTTTACGTCAGGTTAATGCTGGATTACCACCAGATTTCCATCTGGGCACCGAAGGAGAACTCATCGCTGTCGCCACGGCTGGTGGTGCTGAGACC
This sequence comes from Citrobacter sp. wls718, assembly GCF_005280945.1. Taxonomy (NCBI): domain Bacteria; kingdom Pseudomonadati; phylum Pseudomonadota; class Gammaproteobacteria; order Enterobacterales; family Enterobacteriaceae; genus Citrobacter; species Citrobacter sp. wls718. The sequence goes on along the minus strand of NZ_SZWV01000069.1, from coordinate 13,307 downwards.
GGAGTTGGTTGCTGCCGCGAGTTTGGTAACGTCGTTACCATTTTTCACGTAGCCCCACTCTTCATCCCATTTGGCATAGGTTGCGAAGACACGGATTGCCGGACGAGACCAGATGCTGTCGCCCGCCTGCCATTGTTGCGCCAGGGTAATTTTGTACTGGCTGTTGCGATCGCTGGTCTGCTGCGATTTCACGTTGTCATAACCCACTTCCAGCAGGGTACTCATGATCGGCGTCCATTTGTACATCGGACGGATACCCACGGTGTACCATTCGGTACCCAGGTCGTTATCCATGTCGAGGTTCTGGTACATACCGACGTACATCAGGTCCCATTTATCGCCCAGCGAGATAGCACCGTGGTCCAGCACGCGGAACAGGCTACCGTTGTTATTCACCACGTTATTGGCGAAGTTAGTCTTAGTACCATCTGGATTGGTAATGGTTGTCGTAGAAGAACCGTAAGAGCCCTGGTTCAGGCCTTTACCCTGCGTGGTCATGGAATCTGTCGCATACTGAACAACAAACTTGTTATAGCCTTTCAGCATGCTCTGAGTATGTTCAGCGGTGAACATCCAGCCATCTTTTGATGCGCCATCTGCCAGGCTGTAGTCGTCGGTGGTGTTAGCACGACCGTAGTCCACACCCAGTTCCAGCATACCGTCCGGGTTAATCGCCATTTGCGCTAAACGCACGTCGAACACGTCGTTGGCGGTGTCTTTGGTACGATCATAAATATTCTGGCTGCTGAACGCGTAAGAGCCGCCCGCTTCCTGAGAACGGGTCGCTGCCAGCGCCAGTTTACCGAAGCCCAGATCGATGTTTTCAATACCGGCACCAGGACCTGAAATATCCCAGTAGTAGAAGTCGATCATGTGCACATCATGACGCTGGTAGAAGCGCTTACCGGCCCAAATGGTGGAACCTGGCAGCCATTCAATCAGGTTTTTACCCTGCACGTTTGCTTCACGGAATGCCGGGTCAGTTCCTTCCCAGTCATTCTGCTGTGCGACGGAGTAGGCGACGTTAGTGTCGAAGTAGAAGCTCTTATCGCCCTCTTTCCACACTTCCTGACCCAGTTTAATTTCCGCATAGGTTTCACATTCGTTACCGAGACGGTATTTACTTTGTGCACCGGTTGCCTGGAAACACTGTTGTTCGCCGCCACTACCCGTCCAGCCGATACCGGAACGAGCATAACCATGGAAATCCACGGCCATTGCCTGAACAGACATAATGCCTGCTGCTACAGCAACCGCCAGAGGGAGTTTGCGCAGAGTAATCATCATTCTATCTCCTGAGATCATTGCTTTTCTTTGAACGCTTCACCTTGACGGATTTGCGCTTTTTTTTAATGGGACACCTTAAACGCCCGGCTCTTGATGCAACCGACGACATGCAGTGCCATCTTCACGGAACAGATGGCAACGCTCTGGCGGCAGGCCGATAGCGAATGTGGCACCCTCTTCTACCAACACCACGTCATTCTGGCGGTACACCAGGTTTTGACGGATGGCGGGGATCTGGATATGAATTTGCGTTTCGTGGCCCAACTGCTCAACCACCTGAACTTCACCTTCGAGGGTGACGTCAGCGATATCGCTGGGCAGCAGATGTTCCGGGCGAATACCTAAGGACATGTTGGCGCCAACCTGCACGGCACGGCTTTCTACCGGTAGCCAGATTTGCTGGCGGTTAGGTAATTCAACCTGTACTTGGTCGATTGCGGTTGCGGTGACTTTCACCGGCAGGAAGTTCATCTTCGGTGAACCAATAAAGCCCGCCACAAAGCGGTCGGCTGGGTAGTGGTACAGCTCCAGCGGCTTGCCGACCTGCGCGACGCGGCCCGCATCCAGCACCACGATTTTGTCAGCCAGCGTCATCGCTTCGACCTGATCGTGGGTGACGTAAATCATCGTGCGGCCCAGACGTTTATGCAGGCGGGAGATTTCAATACGCATCTGCACACGCAGTGCTGCATCCAGGTTAGAAAGCGGTTCATCGAGCAGGAACACGCGCGGTTCAGCCACCAGCGTACGGCCAATCGCCACGCGTTGACGCTGACCGCCAGAGAGTGCTTTTGGCTTACGCTCAAGCAGGTGCGCCAGCTGCAGGACTTCAGCGACCTGATTCACACGCTGGTTCATGACGTCTTTTTTGGCACCGGCCAGTTTGAGACCGAAAGACATGTTCTCGGCGACGGATAAATGGGGATACAGCGCGTAGGACTGGAAGACCATACCCACGCCGCGTTCGGCGGGCGGGATGTCGTTCATTCGGGTGTCCCCGATAAACAGGTCGCCGCTGGTGATGGTTTCCAGCCCGGCGATCATACGCAGCAAGGTCGACTTACCGCAGCCTGACGGTCCGACAAATACCACGAACTCTCCTTCGTGAATGTCGAGATTGATATCCTTCGATACCACCACGTCACCCCAGGCTTTCGTTACATTTCGCAGCTGTACGCTCGCCATGCCCTTCTCCCTTCGTTACAACCTGTCATCGACAGCAACATTCATCATGGGCTGACTATGCGTTATCCATTAGGAGCGTGAATCCTCCACCCCCCAGCTTTTTTATGGGGGAGGAGGCGGGAGGATGAGAGAGTCGCGTCTGAGACCCGGGCCGTACGCCGCCAAGGAATTTCGTGATGTCGCCCGCAAAAATCAGTGGGTTTTTATGTGCGCCAGCACGCATTACTCACATTTCTGTAACACAGATCACATAAAGAATGGGTGGGGCGTAGGGGTAAGGAGGATGGAAAGAGGTTGCCGTATAAAGAAACTAGACACCGTTAAGCCACCTCTGTGTATCCAAGCGCACATCACCAAAAAGGATGGGGAATATGAAAATCAAAACCGGCGCACGCATCCTCGCATTGTCTGCATTGACGACGATGATGTTTTCCGCCTCGGCTCTCGCCAAGATTGAAGAGGGCAAACTGGTTATCTGGATCAACGGCGACAAAGGCTATAACGGCCTCGCTGAAGTGGGTAAAAAATTCGAGAAAGACACCGGCATCAAAGTCACCATTGAACATCCGGATAAGCTGGAAGAAAAATTCCCGCAGGTTGCCGCGACCGGTGACGGCCCGGACATCATCTTCTGGGCACATGACCGTTTTGGCGGCTACGCGCAATCGGGTCTGTTGGCTGAAGTTACGCCAGACAAAGCGTTCCAGGACAAACTGTTCCCGTTCACTTGGGATGCCGTACGTTACAACGGTAAACTGATCGCCTACCCGATCGCCGTTGAAGCACTGTCGCTGATTTACAACAAAGACCTCGTGCCAAACCCACCGAAAACCTGGGAAGAAATTCCTGCACTGGATAAAGAGCTGAAGGCGAAAGGCAAATCTGCCCTGATGTTCAACCTGCAAGAACCGTACTTCACCTGGCCGCTGATTGCTGCCGACGGCGGATACGCGTTCAAGTTTGAAAACGGCAAATACGACGTCAAAGACGTGGGCGTGGATAACGCTGGCGCGAAAGCGGGTCTGACCTTCCTGGTTGACCTGATTAAGAACAAACACATGAACGCGGATACCGACTACTCCATCGCTGAAGCGGCCTTTAACAAAGGCGATACCGCGATGACCATCAACGGTCCGTGGGCCTGGTCGAACATCGATAAGAGCAAGGTGAACTACGGCGTAACGCTGCTGCCAACCTTCAAAGGCAAAGCGTCTAAACCTTTTGTCGGCGTACTGAGCGCCGGTATTAACGCCGCCAGCCCGAACAAAGAACTGGCGAAAGAGTTCCTCGAAAACTACCTGCTGACCGATCAGGGTCTGGATGAAGTGAACAAGGACAAACCGCTGGGTGCCGTCGCGCTGAAATCCTTCCAGGAAGAGTTAGCGAAAGATCCACGTATCGCGGCCACCATGGGTAACGCCGAGAAAGGCGAAATCATGCCGAACATCCCGCAGATGTCTGCATTCTGGTATGCCGTTCGTACCGCAGTGATCAACGCCGCCAGCGGTCGTCAAACCGTTGATGCTGCGCTGAAAGATGCACAAGGTCGTATCACCAAGTAATACGGTTTCCCTTATTTCTTAGGGAATCAGGTTTATTGAATACGTTGTTACACGAAATCATTCGCGCTACATCGAGGCGGCAAGGATGCAAATCCCCAGGAGCTGACAAAAGTCAGTGACTGGGGTGCGCATTCGCAGCCAACAAAGAGGTAGCGTGAAGGATAAAGTGTAAAGAGGAAGATCCCCATGGATGTCATTAAAAAGAAATACTGGTGGCAAAGCGACACGCTGAAATGGTCAGTGATGGGTCTGCTGGGTCTGCTGGTGGGCTACCTTGTTGTTTTGATGTACGCTCAGGGGGAGTACCTGTTTGCCATCATGACGCTTATTTTAAGCTCTGCTGGCCTGTATATTTTCGCCAACCGTAAAGCCTATGCCTGGCGCTATGTCTATCCTGGCGTGGCTGGTATGGGGTTATTTGTTCTGTTCCCACTCATTTGCACCATTGCGATTGCCTTTACCAACTACAGCAGTACCAACCAACTGACCTTTGAACGCGCCCAGGAAGTCCTGATGGACCGTTCTTATCAGGCGGGTAAAACCTACAACTTTGGTCTGTATCCGGCGGGTACGGAGTGGCAACTGGCCCTCATCGACGGTGAAACAGGTAAAAATTATGTCTCCGACGCCTTTAAATTTGGCGGCGAGCAGAAACTACAACTGAAAGAAGCCGAAGCGCTGCCAGCAGGTGAACGTGCCACGCTGCGTATCATCACGCAAAACCGCCAGGCGCTGACCCAACTGACCGCCGTGCTGCCGGATGACAGCAAGGTGATTATGAGCTCGCTGCGCCAGTTCTCTGGTACGCAGCCGCTGTATACGCTTGCTGATGACGGCACGCTCACCAACAATCAGAGCGGCGTAAAATACCGTGCCAATAACGATATTGGTTACTACCAGTCACTCGCGCTAGACGGTAGCTGGGGTACAGATAAACTCAGCCCAGGCTATACCGTCGCCATCGGCTGGGATAACTTCACCCGCGTCTTTACCGATGAAGGCATTCAGAAACCGTTCTTCGCGATCTTTATCTGGACCGTTGTCTTCTCGGTGCTCACCGTCATCCTGACCGTTGCCGTCGGTATGATTCTGGCCTGTCTGGTGCAATGGGAATCGCTGAAAGGCAAAGCAATTTATCGCGTGCTGCTGATTCTGCCTTACGCCGTGCCGTCGTTTATCTCGATACTGATTTTCAAGGGGTTATTTAACCAGAGCTTCGGTGAAATCAACATGATGTTGAGCGCGCTGTTCGGCATCAAGCCGGCCTGGTTCAGCGACCCAACCACCGCGCGTTCGATGATTATCATCGTCAACACCTGGCTGGGCTATCCGTACATGATGATCCTGTGCATGGGGCTGCTGAAGGCGATTCCCGACGATCTGTATGAAGCCTCGGCAATGGATGGCGCTGGCCCATTCCAGAACTTCTTTAAGATTACGCTGCCGTTGCTGATCAAGCCGCTGACGCCGCTGATGATCGCCAGCTTTGCCTTTAACTTTAACAACTTCGTGCTGATTCAGCTGTTGACCAACGGTGGTCCGGACCGACTCGGTACCACCACGCCAGCCGGTTATACCGACCTGCTCGTCAGTTACACCTACCGTATCGCCTTTGAAGGCGGCGGCGGTCAGGACTTCGGTCTGGCGGCGGCAATAGCCACCCTGATCTTCCTGCTGGTTGGCGCGCTGGCGATTGTGAACCTGAAAGCCACACGTATGAAGTTTGATTAAGGGAGATAACGACAATGGCTATGGTCCAACCGAAATCACAAAAGTTACGTTTATTCGCAACGCACTTAGGTCTGCTGATTTTTATCGCGGCAATTATGTTCCCGCTGCTGATGGTCATTGCCATCTCGCTGCGCGAAGGTAACTTCGCCACCGGCAGTCTGATCCCGGAAAATATCTCCTGGGAACACTGGAAACTGGCGCTGGGCTTTAACGTGGAACACGCGGATGGCCGCGTGACGCCGCCTCCGTTCCCGGTGCTGCTGTGGCTGTGGAACTCGGTGAAAGTGGCCACCATTACCGCGATCGGTATCGTGACCCTCTCCACCACCTGTGCTTACGCCTTCGCCCGCATGCGCTTCCCAGGTAAAGCCACGTTGCTGAAAGGCATGCTGATTTTCCAGATGTTCCCGGCAGTACTGTCGCTGGTGGCGTTATATGCCTTGTTTGACCGTCTGGGCCAGTACATTCCGTTTATCGGTCTGAACACCCACGGTGGCGTGATCTTCGCCTACCTTGGCGGCATTGCGCTGCACGTCTGGACAATCAAGGGGTATTTCGAAACCATCGACGGTTCACTGGAAGAAGCGGCCGCGCTGGATGGCGCAACGCCGTGGCAGGCATTCCGCCTGGTGCTGTTGCCGTTGTCGGTGCCGATTCTGGCGGTGGTGTTCATTCTGTCGTTCATCGCCGCAATTACCGAAGTCCCGGTCGCCTCACTGTTATTGCGTGATGTGAACAGCTATACCCTGGCAGTCGGTATGCAGCAGTATCTCAATCCACAGAACTATTTGTGGGGCGACTTTGCCGCTGCAGCCGTGCTTTCTGCTATTCCGATCACCCTGGTGTTCCTGCTGGCCCAGCGCTGGCTGGTTAACGGCCTGACGGCAGGCGGTGTGAAAGGCTAAGTTTCATCGATGTACCCGCCCGGCAACGGGCATGCCACTGCAACCCTCAAT